>NZ_JBPKJK010000068.1:0-45415 GCF_051756985.1 Saccharothrix sabaoui | reverse complement strand
TTCTGCTCGGCGACCTGCTTGCGCACGTCCTCCATGTCGACCTTGCGGGCCTGGTCGATCAGGTCCTCCAGCGCCGACTCGGGCAGCGCCCCCGGCTGGGCGTAGAGCACCACGCCGTCGCGCACGATCATCAGCGTCGGGATCGAGCGGATCTCGAACGCCGCGGCGAGCTGCTGCTGCGCCTCGGTGTCGACCTTGCCGAACACGATGTCGTCGTGCTTCTCGCTGGACTTCTCGTAGGTCGGGGCGAACTGGCGGCACGGGCCGCACCACCCGGCCCAGAAGTCGACCAGGACCATCTCGGAGCCGCCGACAACCTCGTCGAAGTTCTCCGCGGTCAGCTCCACGGTGGCCATAGGTCCTCCTCAAAGTGGACTCAGGGGTCGGCCCCCTTGTACCCGCTCCAACGACCGGGACACGCCGGACATTCCTTTCAACAAACTGTGGACCTCTTCAACAGAACGTTGTAGCTTTCGGTCACCCGATCGCAGGAGGTGTCCCGTGCGCAGGACCGCAGCCCTCGCCCTGTCCCTGTTCGCGCTGGTCGCGTGCGGTGCCCCCACCGAGGAGCCGCCCGCCGGACCGGCCGACGACCTGCCCGACACCGCCGCGGTGGTGCGGGCCGTCACCAAGGACGAGGCGCTCGCCGCGACCCTCCCGGAGGCCGTCCGGCAGGCCGGCAAGCTGCGCGTCGGGTCGAACGTGCAGAACCCGCCGAACAACTTCTACGCGGCCGACGGCAAGACCGCGGTCGGCTCCGAGGTCGACCTGGCCAAGGCGATCGGCGCCAAGCTCGGCCTGACCGTCGAGCACCAGGACATGGCGTTCAGCTCGCTCATCACGAGCCTCCAGGCGGGGCGCATCGACGTGACGATGGCCGCGATGAACGACACCGCCGAGCGGCAGCAGGCGATCGACTTCGTCGACTACTTCACCTCGGGCATCACGATCATGGTCCAGAAGGGCAACCCGCAGGGCGTCAAGGGCCCGGACGACCTGTGCGGCAAGGCGGTCGCGGTCAACCTCGGCTCCAGCCAGGAGACCTACGCCAAGGAGTACCCCTGCCTGTCCGGCGACCCGATCCAGGTGACCTCCACGGACAGCGACACGCAGAACCAGAACCAGCTGCGCACCGGGCGCGTCGCCGCGATCCTCAACGACCTGCCGACCGCCGTCTACGTCGCCAAGACCGCCGGTGACGGCGAGTTCTTCGAGGTCGTCGACCTGGCCCCGATCAACGGCGGCCCGTACGGCATCGGCGTGAACAAGGCCACCCCCGAGCTGACGGCCGCGATCCGGAAGGCCCTCCAGGCGCTCGTCGACGACGGCACCTACGGCAAGCTCCTCGCCGCCTGGGACGTCGAGCAGGGCGCGGTCGACGAGGTGACCGTCAATGGCCGGTGAGCCCGGAGTGACCCCGGCCCCGACCGACGACGAGCTGGTCGTCGTCCCGCTGCGCCACTGGTGGCGGTGGGTCGGCGGCGCGGTGATCCTGGTGCTGCTCGGCCTGCTGGGCTGGGCGCTGGCCGACGCGAGGATCGACTACGCGGCCGTGCCCGGGTTCTTCACCCACGACATCATGCTGCGCGGCCTGGTCAACACGGTCGTGCTGGCGCTCGCGGCGCAGGCCGGGGCGATCGTGCTCGGCGTCGTCATCGCCCTGATGCGCCGCTCGGCCAACCCCGTCGCCCGCTGGTTCGCCGCCGGGTACGTGTGGCTGTTCCGCGGCCTGCCCGTGCTGCTCCAGATCCTGCTGTGGTTCAACCTGGCCCTGGTGTTCGAGGACATCTCGTTCTTCGGCATCTGGGAGGAGAAGACGAACGTGCTGGTCACGGCGTTCGTCGCGGCTCTGCTGGGCCTCGGGCTCAACGAGAGCGCCTACATGGCCGAGATCGTGCGGGCCGGCCTGAACAGCGTCGACCACGGGCAGGTCGAGGCGGCCAAGGCCATCGGCATGACACCCGCCGTGGCGCTGCGCCGCGTCGTGCTGCCGCAGGCCATGCGGGTGATCATCCCGCCCACCGGCAACAACTTCATCAACATGCTCAAGGGCACGTCCATGGCGTCCGTCATCGGCTTCCTGGAGCTGGTCCACGCGGCCAACAACATCGCCTCGCGCAACCTCCAGATCATGGAGACGCTGCTCGCGGCGGCGGCCTGGTACATGGTGGTGGTGAGCGTGGCGAGCGTCGGGCAGCACTACCTGGAGCGCCACTACGGCAAGGGGGTCGCCCGATGAGCCTGGTACGCGCCGTGGGCGTGCGGAAGTCGTTCGGCGGGACCGAGGTGCTGCGCGGCGTCGACCTCACCGTGGAGGCCGGGCAGGTGGTGTGCCTGCTCGGGCCGTCCGGGGCGGGCAAGTCCACGTTCCTGCGGTGCGTCAACCACCTGGAGACCATCGACGCGGGCCGGATCTGGGTGGACGGCCAGGCCGTCGGGTTCGCCTCGCGCGGCGGGAAGCTGCACGAGCTGCGCGAGCGCGAGGTGGCCCGCCAGCGGCGCGGCATCGGCATGGTGTTCCAGCGGTTCAACCTGTTCCCGCACCGCACGGCGCTGGAGAACGTCGTCGAGGGGCCGGTGCGGGTGCTGCGCAGGCCCCGGCGCGACGCCGTCGACGAGGGGCGGGCGCTGCTGGCGCGCGTCGGGCTGGCCGACAAGGCCGACGCCTACCCGCACCAGCTGTCCGGCGGCCAGCAGCAGCGGGTGGCCATCGCGCGGGCGCTGGCGATGCGGCCCCGGCTGATGCTGTTCGACGAGCCGACGTCCGCGCTCGACCCCGAGCTGGTGGGCGAGGTGCTGGACGTGATGGTCGACCTGGCCCGCGACGGCATGACGATGATCGTGGTCACGCACGAGATCGGGTTCGCCCGCCAGGTGGCCGACTCCGTGGTGTTCATGGTCGACGGCGCGGTGGTCGAGACCGGCCCGCCCGGTCAGGTGCTGGACGACCCCCGGCAGCAACGCACGAAGCAGTTCCTCGCGAAGGTGCTCTAGGTGGACATGCGCATCCCGTCGTCGTACCTCGTCCAGTTCCACGAGCCGGAGGGCTACCTGGACTTCGCCCGCTTCGGGCCGCCGTCGCACGCGGTCGTGGACGCCTCCACCCGGCTGCTGGAGGCGTCCGCCGCCGCCGGTCCGTCCACCGTGGATGAACTGATGCGGCAGGAGCTGCGGGCGAAGGCGGCCGTGGCGCGGCTGTGCCGGGGCGACACCGACCACGTGGCGCTGCTGCCGAACACGAGCACCGGCCTGTTCCAGGTGGCGCTGGGCGCCACCGGGGAGGTGCTGGTGTCGGCGGGGGAGTTCCCGGCCAACACCTACCCGTGGGTGCGGTCCGGGCGGGCGGCGGTGCGGTGGCTGCCGGGCGGGCCGGTGACGCCCGAGGCGGTGCGGGAGGCGTTGACGCCGTCGGTGACGGTGGTGTCGGTGAGCGCCGTGGACTTCCGGACCGGTTACCGGGCCGACCTGGCCGCGTTGCGCGAGGTCGTCGGCGACCGGGTGCTGGTGGTCGACGGCATCCAGGGCTTCGGCGTGGTCGACGAGCCGTGGGAGGTGGCCGACGTCCTGGTCGTGGGTGGCCAGAAGTGGCTGCGGGCCGGGTGGTCCACCGGGTTCATGACGCTGTCCGACCGGGCCCTGCACCGCCTCGACCCGGTGCTGTCCGGGTGGACCGGCGCCGAGGACGCCGGGTTGTTCGACGACGCCGTCCACCCGGTGGCCCGGCACGCCGCGGGGTGGTCCATCACCAACCTCAGCCCCGTCGCCGCAGGCGCCCTGGCCACGGCCTTGGAGCTGGTCGAGCTGGCCGGTGTTCCACGAATCAACAACAGGATTGTTGAACAATCCGACAATCTCATGGAGATCGTCCGATCCGCAGGCGGCACCGTGGTGTCCGCGACCGACCGGCGGGCGGGCATCACCGCGTTCACGCTGCCCGACCGGCCGTCGTCGGTGGTGGGCGCGGCCCTGGCCGAGGCGGGGGTGACGGCGACCGTGCGGCCGGAGCACGTCCGCCTGTCGCCGCACGTCTCGACCACCCCGGCGACGGTCGCGCGGTTCGCCGACGCCCTCAAGGCCCTCACCGCCCGCGCCCACCGGGCACCCACGCCCGTCGCCACCAAGCTGGCCCCCGAGCCCACTGCCGCGTCCGCCGCCAAGCCGGCCACCGAGTCCGCCGCCGCCTCTGCCGCCGAGTCGGCCACCGAGTCCGCTGCCGCCTCTGCCGCAGCCGCCGCGTTTGCCACCACCGCATCGGCCGTTGCCGGGCCCGCTGTTGCCGCGTCCGCCGTCACCGCGTCCGTCATCGCCGCGCACTCCGCCGCCATGTCCGCGACCGCCGCATCCGCCGCCCCTGCCGCCCCTGCTGCCGCCGGGCCTGCCGCACCTGCCGTCACCTCCGCCGTCCCGGCGGCGGAGGTGCTCAAGGCGCTCGTCCCCACGGTGAACAGCCTGGCCGAGGCGTTGGGCGCGGGCACCGAGGTCGTGCTGCACGACCTCGGCGCACTGCCCAACTCGATCATCGCCATCGCGGGCGACCTGACCGGCCGCTCGGTCGGCGGTCCCATGACCGACCTGCTGCTCGGCCTCGTCCGCCGGGGCACCACCCAGGACCTCGCCGGTTACGAGACCTACGCGCCCGACGGCCGGGTGCTGCGCTCCTCCACCGTCTTCCTGCGCGACGAGCACGGCGAGGCGATCGGCTGCCTGTGCGTCAACAGCGACCCCGGCTCGCGGACCGGCGCCGGGCCCGCCGCGCGGCCGGTCGAGGCGTTCCCGGGTGACGTCGACACGCTCCAGCGCCTGCTGGTGGAACGGGCCGTCGCCGCAGTCGGCGTGCCGGTCGAGCTGATGAAGAAGTCCCACAAGTCGCAGGTCGTGCGCGTCCTCGACGAGGCGGGGCTGTTCCTGATCAGGGACTCCGTCGACTACCTGGCGGGCGTGCTCGGCGTCACCCGGTACACCATCTACAACTACCTCAACGAGACCCGGGGCTGACGTCGGCGTGCGCGGCGCGTTTTCCACCCCGGCGCGGCCGTGCCGCATGATGCACCCATGTTGTCGAGCAGCAGCGACGAGTTCCGCGCGTTCTGGGCCGAGCGCCACCTGTGCACCCTCACCACGATCCGGAAGGACGGCACGCCGCACGTCGTGCCCGTGGGCGTCACCCTGGACGTCGACACCGCCACCGCGCGCGTGATCACCTCCGGCGGGTCGCACAAGGTGCGGCAGCTCCTCGCCGCGGGCGAGGCGGGGGCACCCGTCGCGGTGTGCCAAGTGGACGGTCGCCGCTGGTCCACCCTGGAGGGGCGCGCGGTGGTCCGGCGCGACCCCGCGTCCGTCGCGGACGCCGAGCGGCGCTACGCCGCCCGCTACCGCACGCCCCGCCCCAACCCCGAGCGCGTGGTGATCGAGATCGCCGTCACCCGCGTCCTGGGCACGGTGTGAGCGCGCCCACCGCCGTCACGGTCGTCGGCATCGGCGCGGACGGCTGGGACGGCCTGCCCCACGCCTCGCGGCACGCCCTCGCCTCCTGCGACGTGCTGATGGGCAGCACCCGCCAGCTCGACCTCGTGCCCGGCGCGTTCGACCGCGTCCCGTGGCCGTCACCGCTGCTGCCCGCCCTGCCCGACCTGCTCGACCGGTACGCCGGCCGCCGAATCGGCGTGCTGGCCAGCGGCGACCCGATGTTCCACGGCATCGGCACCACGCTCGTGCGGCTGCTCGGCGCGGACCGGGTGCGGGTCGTGCCGCACCCGTCGTCGGTGTCGCTGGCCTGCGCCCGGCTCGGCTGGGCGCTCGACGACGTGGCCGTGGTCAGCCTGGTCGGCAAGCCCGCCGCGCTCGTCGTCCCGCACCTGCACCCCGGGCGGCGCGTCCTCGTGCTGGGCGCCTCGCCGGTCGAGGTCGCCGGGCTCGCCCCGCGCGCCCGCCTCACCGTCCTGGAGAACCTCGGCGGACCGGACGAGCGCGTGCACCACGACCCGGCCGCCGCCGGCCCGCTGCACGTCCTCGCCGTCGAGTGCGGCGCGGACGGCGCGTCCCTGGTCCCCGGCCGCCCCGACGACGCGTTCGAGCACGACGGGCAGCTCACCAAGCGCGAGGTGCGCGCGGTGTCCCTGGCGCTGCTCGCGCCCCGCCCCGGCGAGCTGCTGTGGGACGTCGGCGCGGGCGCGGGCAGCATCGCCGTCGAGTGGTGCCGCACGCACCCGTCGTGCCGGGCCGTCGCGGTCGAGAAGCACCCCGGGCGCGCCGAGCGCGTCACCCGCAACGCCACCGCCCTCGGCGTGCCCGGCATCCGCGTCGTGGTCGGCCCGTCGCCCGCCGCCCTGGAGGGCCTGGACGCCCCGGACGCGGTGTTCGTCGGCGGCGGCCTCACCGCGCCCGGTGTCGTCGAGCGCTGCTGGTCGGCGCTGCGGCCCGGCGGCAGGCTCGTCGCCAACGCCGTCACCCTGGAGTCGGAGGCCGTGCTCACCGCGTGGCACGCCCGGCTGGGCGGCGAGCTGACCCGGGTCGAGGTGAGCCGGGCCGCCCCGATCGGCGGCTTCACCGGCTGGCGCCCCCAGCTGCCCGTGACCACGTGGGCCGTGACCAAGCCCGTGACCAAACCCGTGACCAAGCCCGTGACCGAGGAGAACGCGTGACCGTCCACTTCATCGGCGCCGGCCCCGGCGCGGCCGACCTGCTCACCCTGCGCGCCGCCCGGCTCCTCGCCGAGTCCCCGGTGTGCCTGTACGCGGGCGCGCTCGTGCCCGTCGAGGTGCTGGGGCACTGCCCGCCCGGCGCGCGGCTGGTCGACACCGCGGACCTCGACCTCGACCAGATCCTGCGCGAGCTGTCCGACGCCCACGCCGCCGGGCACGACGTGGCCCGCCTGCACTCCGGCGACCCGTCCGTGTTCAGCGCGGTGGCCGAGCAGATGCGCAGGCTGGACGCCCTCGGCATCCCCTACGACGTCACGCCGGGCGTCCCCGCGTTCGCCGCCGCCGCCGCGTCGCTCAAGCGCGAGCTGACCGTGCCGGGCGTGGGCCAGACCGTCGTGCTCACCCGCACGGCCGCCCGCGCCACCCCCATGCCGCCGGGGGAGGACCTGGCGACGCTGGGCGCGTCCGGGGCGACCCTCGTGCTGCACCTGGCCGTGCAGCGGATCACCGAGGTCGTCGCCGACCTGCTGCCGAACTACGGCCCGGACTGCCCGGTCGCCGTGGTGGCGCGGGCGAGCCGCGAGGACGAGGAGGTGCTGCGCGGCACCCTGGCCGACATCGCCGCGCGGGTCGAGGCGGCCGGGATCAGGCGGACGGCGGTGATCGTGGTGGGCCGCGTCCTGGCCGCCGAGGGGTTCCCGGACAGCCACCTGTACTCGACCACCCGGTGCCGGACGGTGACGAGGGGTCGGGCGGGCCGCGCGTGACAGCGGGCCGGGCGTGACAGCGGGCCGGGCGTGACAGCGGGCCGGGCGGGCCGGGCCTGAGGGCGGTTAGGCGCGGCCCACCACCGTGCCCGCCCGGTCGATCACGATCACGTCCACCTCCACCGGGGCGCCGCGCAGCACCTCGTCCGCCGTCGCCTTCGCGCGCACCGCCACCAGGTCGCCCAGCGGCACCCCGGCGGCCTGGGCCAGGTGCAGGGCGCCCAGCGCCGTGTTGGCGCCCCGGACGGCGGCGGCCAGGGCCGGGTCGCCCACCAGAGAGGCCACGAAGCCCAGGTCCACCTGGGAGCGGCCCGAGTGCAGGTCCAGGTGGCCGTGCGCCAGCTTCGACAGCTTGCCGATGCCGCCCGCCACCGTCAGCCTGGGCACCGGGTGGCGGCGCAGGTACTTCAGCACCGCGCCGGCGAAGTCGCCCATGTCCAGCAGCGCGTCCTCGGGCAGGCCGTGCACCTCGGCGGCGACCCGCTCCGACGTGCTGCCGGTGCACCCGGCCACGTGCTCGCGCCCCGCCGCGCGGGCCACGTCCACGCCGCGCCGGATGCTGTCGATCCACGCCGAGCACGAGTACGGCACCACGACGCCCGTCGTGCCCAGGATCGACAGGCCGCCCAGGATGCCCAGCCGCGGGTTCCACGTCCTGCGCGCCAGCTCCTCGCCGTGCTCGACGGAGATCTCCACGACCACGTCCCCGGTGCCGCCGTGCTCCGCCGCCACCCGCGCCACGTGCTCGGTCATCAACCGCCTCGGCACGGGGTTGATCGCGGGCTCGCCGACCGCCAGCGGCAGCCCCGGCTTGGTGACCGTGCCGACGCCCGGCCCCGCGCGGAACACGACGCCGCCGCCGGGCGGGCCGGGGCGCACCGTCGACGAGATCAGCGCGCCGTGCGTCACGTCCGGGTCGTCGCCCGCGTCCTTCACCACCGACGCGGTCGCCGTGCCGCCGGACAGGGACTCGCGGGCCAGCGCGAACGTCGGCGTGCGACCCTTGGGCAGCACGACCCCCACCGGGTCGGGGAACTCGCCGGTGAGCAGCGCCGTGTAGGCCGCGGTCGTCGCGGCCGTGGCGCAGGCGCCGGTCGTCCATCCGTAGCGCAGGGTGCTCACGACGACAGGATGCAACAACGATGGGAACGGTGCTGGTGCTGGGGGGCACGGGGGAGTCCCGCGCGCTCGCCGCCGCCCTCACCGGCACGAGGGTGATCTCCTCGCTCGCCGGCCGGGTGCGCGACCCGAAGCTGCCCGAGGGCGAGGTGCGGATCGGCGGGTTCGGCGGCGTCGACGGGCTGGTCGCCCACCTGCGCGCCGAGCGCGTCGACGCCGTCGTGGACGCCACCCACCCGTTCGCCGACCGCATCACGGCCAACGCCCTCGCCGCGACGACGGCCACCGGCACGCCGTTCCTCGTGCTGCGCCGCCCCGGCTGGCCGCCGCGCCCCGGCTGGGAGTACGTGGGCAGCGTCGCCGAGGCCGCCGAGCGCGTCGCCGGCCGCACGCCGTTCATCACCACCGGGCGGCAGGAGCTGGCGCACTTCCGCGGCGGCGTGGCGCGCACCGTCGACCCGCCCGACCCGCCGGTCCCCGGCGTCACCGTCCTGCTCGACCGCGGTCCGTACGCGGTGGACGACGAGCTGGCGCTGATGCGCGCGCACGGCGTGGACGTGCTCGTCACCAAGGACAGCGGCGGGCCGATGACGGCGGCCAAGCTGGAGGCCGCCGCTCACCTGGGCCTGCCGGTCGTCGTGGTGCGCCGCCCGCCCGCGCCGGACGCGCCGCACGTGGCCACCGTCGCCGAGGCGCTCGACTGGCTCGCCCGCGGTGGCGTCCTCACCCGGGGTAGCGGCGCGGGGTGAACACCGTGCCGCGGTGGGTGAGCGTCGTCTGCGTCGACCCGACCAGCAGCAGGCACCGCATGTCCACGGTGGACGGGTCGAGGTCGGCCAGCCGCAGCACCCGCACGTCCTCCTCCGGTCCGCCGACGTCGCGGCCCACCACCACCGGGGTGTCCGGCGAGCGGTGGCGCAGCAGCAGGTCCCGCGCCGCCTCCACCTGCCACGTGCGGCTGCGCGAGGCCGGGTTGTAGATCGCCAGCACGAGGTCCGCCGCCGCCGCGGCCTCCAGCCGGCCGGCGATCACCTCCCACGGCTTGAGCCGGTCCGACAGCGACACCACGCAGTAGTCGTGCCCCAGCGGCGCGCCCACCCGGCTGGCCACCGCGTGCGCCGCGGTCAGCCCCGGCAGCACGCGCACCGGCACGTCCGCGAACTGCTCCTCCGCCGCGACCTCCAGCACCGCGCTGGCCATCGCGAACACGCCGGGGTCGCCCGAGGACACCACGGCGACCCGCCGGCCCCGCTTGGCGAGGTCCAGCGCGAACGCCGCCCGCTCGGACTCCACCTTGTTGTCCGAGGCGTGCACGCGCTGCCGCGGCGAGGCGTTCACCCGGTTCAGGTACGTCACGTAGCCGACCAGGTCGTCCGCCCCCACCAGCGCCCGGCGCGCCTCCGGCGTCAGCCACTCCGGCCCGGCCGGGCCGAGGCCCACCACGACCACCTCGCCGACGCCCGACGCCGAGACCGACGCCCGCCGCCGGTCCCCGGAGGGCAGCAGCGCCAACGAGAAGTACGGCACCGTGTCCGGGTCCACTTCGGACAGCGGCGCGGTGCGCTGGCCGCCGGTGGTGGCCCGCTCCACGTACCACGCCTCGTCGAGCCGACCGGCCTTCTCCAGCGCCGCCCGCACGTGCGGGAAGGTCCGCCCCAGCTTCATGATCGCCACCGGGTCGCCGCCCGACAGGTGCTCGACCAGCGCGTCGGTGGGCAGCGTGCCCGGCAGCACGGTCAGCACCTCGTCCCGCTCCACCAGCGGCCGGCCGATCACCGCCGCGCCCGCGCTCACCGACGTCACGCCCGGCACCACCTCGGCCGGGTACCGGTGCGCCAGGCGCTTGTGCAGGTGCATGTACGAGCCGTAGAAGAACGGGTCGCCCGCCGCCAGCACGACCACGTCGAGCCCCGCGTCGAGGTGCTTCGCGAGCCGTTCCGCGCACTCCTCGTAGAACCCGTCGATCTCGCCCTGGTAGTCGTCGGAGTCCTCGGTGGTCACCGGGTAGACGAGCTGCTCCTCGACCTGGCCCTCCCGCAGGTAGGGCTCGGCGATCCGCCGCGCCACGCTGCGCCCGTGCCGCGCGCTGTGGAACACCACCACGTCGGCCTCGCGGATGAGCCGCGCCGCCTTCACCGTCACCAGCTCCGGGTCGCCCGGACCCACGCCGACGCCGTACAGCCTGCCCGTCATTCGTCCTCGCTCGCGATCGCGTTGACCGCCGCGGCCGTCATGGCGCTGCCGCCGCGCCGCCCGCGCACGACCAGGTGCTCCAGGCCGAGGTCGTTGGCCACCAGCGCGTCCTTCGACTCGGCCGCCCCGATGAACCCGACCGGCACGCCCAGCACGGCGGCCGGTTTCGGCGCGCCCGCGGCGATCAGGTCGAGCAGGTGGAACAGCGCGGTCGGCGCGTTGCCGATGGCGACCACCGCGCCGTCCAGCCGGTCGCCCCACAGCTCCAGGGCGGCGGCGCTGCGGGTGTTGCCCAGCTCGTCGGCCAGCTCCGGCACGCGCGGGTCGTTCAGCGTGCACAGCACCTCGTTGCCCGCGGGCAGGCGCTTGCGCGTCACGCCCGCCGCGACCATCTGCGCGTCGCACAGGACCGGCGCGCCCGCCAGCAGCGCCTCGCGGGCGTCGCGCACCACGTGCGGCGAGAACGCGACGTCGTCGACCAGGTCGACCATGCCGCAGGCGTGGATCATCCGCACCACGACGCGCGCGACGTCGTCGGGGAACCGGGTCAGGTCCGCCTCGGCGCGGATGGTGGCGAACGAGCGGCGGTAGATCTCCGGCCCGTCCTTGACGTAGTCCTGCTCGGTCACCTGATCTCCTCGTACCCGTCGCCGGTCGCGACGAACTCCACCGCGCCACCGGCCGGCCGCCCGCACCTGCGCGCGCAGCCGGACCAGTGCACGCGCCCCGCGTGCGGGGTGCCGATCCAGCGCGCGACGTCCGCGCGCACGTCGGCCAACGACTTCGCGCACCCCGGCCGGCCGGTGCACGCGCTCACCCCGTGCCACGGCGAGTCGGGGGAGGTGAACAGGCCGCCCGCGTCGCTGCCGGCCGGGAGGACCAGGCCGCGCCACGGCGTCAGCCGCACCGGCGTGCCGGCCAGCAGGCGGGCGTCGAGCCGGCCCAGCGGGACGCCCGCGACCACGACGTCCCCGACCGGACCCGGTGTCGCGGGGATCACAGCGGGGTCGAGGCGGTCGGCCACCGGGACGCCCAGCGCCTCCGTGATCTTCCGCACACCGCCGTCCACTTCGGACAGCCGCCAGGCGGTCCCGCGCAGTTCCCCGAACAGCCGAGCCGCGCGCACCACGGCGCCCACCGGATCGGTCACCCGAAGCCCGGAATCACGCCCCGCCAGGAACAACGCGTCACCGACCAGGCCGATGTCACCCGAAAGCCCGCTCACCGCGTGACCCACCGTGACCAGGAACCGGCCCGGCAGGTCGGCCAGCGACGGTTCGGCCAGCAGCGCGGCGTCGAGCGCGTCCACCAGGTCCTGGTTGTCCTCCAGCGGCGCGGCGACGATGTTGCGCATCCGCTCGTGGGTCGCCGAGGGCAGCAGGCCGGCTTCCCGCAGGCGCGCCCCCAGCTCGTGCTCCGCCCCCGGCGCCAGGCCCCTGATCTGCACGTTCGCCCGCGACGTCAGCTCCAGGAACCCGTCGCCCAGCTCCAGCGCCGCCGCGCGCACCACGTCGAACCGCCGGGCGTCCAGCGTCCCGCCGGGCACCCGCACGCGCGCCAGCCCGCCGTCGGCCGCGACGTGCACGTCGACGGCCCCGGGGCAGGCGTCCGGGCGTTCCCGATCGGAGGACATGGGATGGATGCTAACCGCCGGGTTAGGGTGGCCCCGAACGGCGAAGCAACAGGAGGAAGCCGGTGCGAATCCGGCGCGGTCCCGCCACTGTGACCGGGTGAGCGCCCGGGAGTCAGGAACTCCGCCCAGCCGTCCCCCACGACCTGGGGCGAGGACCCCCGAGGGATGGAGCCCGCACGTGATCCTGCTGCTGTCGACCTCCGACACGGACCTGCTGTCCGCCCGCGCGAGCGGCGCGGACTACCGCCTGGCCAACCCCTCCCGCACCGCCGCGGCCGACCTCCCGGCGCTGGTCGAGGGGGTCGACCTGGTGGTCGTGCGCATCCTCGGCGGTCGCCGGATGTGGGAGGAAGGGCTCGACCACCTCCTCGCGGGCCCGCGCCCCGTCGTCGTGCTCGGCGGCGAGCAGAACCCCGACGCGCCGCTGATGGAGCTGTCCACGGTGCCCGGCGGCGTGTGCGCCGAGGCCCACGCGTACCTGGCGCACGGCGGCCCGGCGAACCTCGCCGAGCTGCACCGCTTCCTGTCCGACACGGTCCTGCTCACCGGCCACGGCTTCGAGCCGCCCGCGCCCGCGCCGAACTGGGGCGTCCTGGAGCGGCCGGAGCCCGCGGGGCCCGCGAACGACGGCCCGACCGTCGCGGTCCTGTACTACCGGGCCCACCACGTCGCCGGGAACACCGCGTTCGTGCACGCCCTGTGCGACGCGGTCGAGGCGAAGGGCGGCCGGCCGCTGCCGATCTTCTGCGCCTCGCTGCGCGCCGCCGAACCGGGGCTGCTCGCCGAGCTGGGCAAGGCGGACGCGCTCGTGGTCACCGTCCTCGCCGCGGGCGGCACGAAGCCCGCCGCCGCGTCCGCCGGCGGTGACGACGACGCGTGGGACGTGGGCGCGCTCGCCGCGCTGGACGTGCCGATCCTCCAGGGGCTCTGCCTCACCTCCAGCCGCGCGCAGTGGGACGACAACGACGACGGCCTCTCCCCGCTGGACACCGCCACGCAGGTGGCGATCCCCGAGTTCGACGGCCGGATCATCACCGTCCCGTTCTCCTTCAAGGAGGTCGACGAGGACGGCCTGACCGTGTACGTGGCCGACGAGGAGCGGGCCGCGCGCGTCGCGGGCATCGCCGTGCGGCACGGGAAGCTGCGGCACGTCCCCAACGCCGACAAGCGGATCGCGATCATGCTGTCGGCCTACCCCACCAAGCACTCCCGCATCGGCAACGCCGTCGGCCTCGACACCCCGGCGAGCGTCGTGCGGCTGCTCCAGGAGCTGCGCGCGGCCGGGTACGACATCGGCGACGAGCTGCCCGGCGTGGACGACCTCGACGGCGACGCGCTCATCCACGCCCTCATCGCGGCCGGCGGGCAGGACGCGGACTGGTTGACCGAGGAGCAGGTCCAGGGCAACCCGGTGCGGCTGCCCGCCGCCCGCTACCGCGAGTGGTACGCCACCCTGCCCGAGGACGCCCGCGCGGGCATGGAGGCGCACTGGGGGCAGGCGCCCGGCACGCTGTTCGTGGACCGCTCGAAGGACCCCGACGGCGAGGTCGTGCTGGCCGCCCTGCGCTCCGGCAACGTCGTGGTGATGGTCCAGCCGCCGCGCGGGTTCGGCGAGAACCCCATCGCGATCTACCACGACCCGGACCTGCCGCCCAGCCACCACTACCTGGCCGCCTACCGCTGGCTGGAGTCCGAGTTCCGGGCGGACGCCGTCGTGCACGTCGGCAAGCACGGCAACCTGGAGTGGCTGCCCGGCAAGACCGTCGGCATGTCCGCGGGCTGCGGCCCGGACGCCGCGCTCGGCGACCTGCCGCTGGTCTACCCGTTCCTGGTCAACGACCCGGGCGAGGGCACCCAGGCCAAGCGCCGCGCGCACGCCACCCTGGTCGACCACCTCGTGCCGCCGATGACCCGCGCCGACAGCTACGGCGACATCGCCAGGTTGGAGCAGCTGCTCGACGAGCACGGCACGATCGCCGCGATGGACCCGGCGAAGCTGCCCGCGATCCGCGCGCAGATCTGGACCCTCATCCAGGCCGCGAAGCTCGACCACGACCTGGGCGTCGCCGAGCGCCCGGCCGACGAGGGCTTCGACGACCTGATCCTGCACGTCGACGGCTGGCTGTGCGAGGTCAAGGACGTGCAGATCCGCGACGGCCTGCACGTGCTCGGGCAGGCCCCGACCGGCGAGGCCCGGGTCAACCTGGTGCTGGCGATCCTCCAGGCCCGGCAGATGTGGGCCGGTCGGGTCGCGGCGCTGCCCGGCCTGCGCGAGGCGCTGGGGCTGGCCGACACCACGCGCACGAGCACCGACCGGGTGGAGGCCGAGGCGCGGGCGCTGGTGCTGGGCATGGAGGAGGCGGGCTGGGACCCGGCCGCCGCCCGGACCCTCACCGACGTGGAGGACGTGGCGCGCGTGCTGGAGTTCGCCGCGCACGAGGTCGTGCCCCGGCTGGCCCGCACCACCGACGAGATGACCCACGTGCTGCACGCCCTGGCCGGCGGCTACGTGCCCGCCGGTCCGAGCGGGTCGCCGCTGCGCGGCCTGGTCAACGTCCTGCCGACGGGCCGCAACTTCTACTCCGTCGACCCCAAGGCGGTGCCGTCGCGGCTGGCGTGGGAGACCGGGCAGGCCATGGCGGACTCGCTGCTGGAGCGCTACCGCGCCGACACGGGGGAGTGGCCGCCGTCGGTCGGGCTGTCCGTGTGGGGCACGAGCGCGATGCGCACGGCGGGTGACGACATCGCCGAGGTGCTCGCCCTGATGGGTGTCCGCCCGGTGTGGGACGACCAGTCCCGCCGCGTCACCGGCCTGGAGGCGATCCCCCTGGCCGAGCTGGGCCGCCCGCGCATCGACGTGACGGTCCGCATCAGCGGGTTCTTCCGCGACGCCTTCCCGCACGTGGTCACCCTGCTGGACGACGCCGTGCGGCTGGTGGCCGACCTGGACGAGCCGGACGGGGACAACTTCGTCCGCGCCCACGCCCGGGCGGACCTGGCCGAGCACCAGGACCCGCGCCGCGCCACGATGCGCATCTTCGGCAGCAAGCCCGGCGCGTACGGGGCGGGCCTGCTGCCGCTCATCGACAGCCGGAACTGGCGCGACGACGCGGACCTGGCCGAGGTCTACGCGGTGTGGGGCGGGTACGCCTACGGCCGCGAGCTGGAGGGCGTGGAGGCGCGCAAGGACATGGAGAGCGCCTACAAGCGCATCGCCGTGGCCGCGAAGAACATCGACACCCGCGAGCACGACATCGCCGACTCCGACGACTACTTCCAGTACCACGGCGGCATGGTCGCGACGGTCCGCGCGCTCACCGGCACGGCCCCCAAGGCGTACGTCGGCGACAGCACCCGGCCCGAGGCGGTGCGGACCAGGACGCTGCACGAGGAGACCCACCGGATCTTCCGGGCGCGCGTGGTCAACCCCCGCTGGCTCGCGGCAATGCGCAAGCACGGTTACAAGGGTGCGTTCGAATTGGCCGCCACGGTCGATTACCTGTTCGGCTACGACGCCACCACGGGGGTGGTCGCGGACTGGATGTACGAACAACTGGCGGCCAGCTACGTGCTCGACCCGGAAAACCGGGAGTTCCTGGAGAAGTCGAACCCGTGGGCGCTGCACGGGATCTCGGAACGCCTGCTCGAAGCGGCCGAGCGCGGCCTGTGGGAACACCCCGAGCGGGCGACCCTCGACGCCCTGCAAGCCGTTTACCTGGAAACGGAGGGCGAACTGGAGGGCGGCGACTAGCCGGACCCGGTGAGCCGGAAAAGCGGCGCGCATTCCCCGGCGGGGAGTGCGCGCCGCTTTTCCCTTGTAGGGGTGCGTCAATTCGCGGATCGGCCGGTCGAGACACGCCGGTGCCGTCAGGTGAACGCTGTGTACCCGTATGGTCGACGCACTGTGCCCGAACGGACCACAGTGCGCACCGCTACCAGAATCGGTCCAGCCGCGCAAATGTCGCAAAGTGTGTAACAGCGCGGACACGAGAGCTTGACACGACTTCGTGGCGCGAACCACACTCCTCGAAACCTGGGAGCGCTCCCAGAACGTTCACCGCCGATCACCTGAGGAGTTCTCGTGCGCTACCGCAGAGCGGGCTTGGCCAAGGTCCTCGCCTGCACCGCAGTGCTCGCCGCAGCTGCCACGGCCTGCGGGTCGGGCGGGTCCGGCACCACCGCGGACGGCAAGACGGAGCTGACCGTCGCCACGTTCAACGAGTTCGGCTACGAGGACCTCTTCAAGGAGTACGAGGCCGCCAACCCGAACGTCAAGATCACCCACCGCAAGACCGGCCAGGGCGCGCCGCACCACCAGAACCTGTTCACCAAGCTGGGCGCGGGTTCCGGTCTCGCCGACATCGAGGCCGTGGAGGAGGGCTACCTCAGCCAGGTCATGGCCAAGTCCGGCCAGTTCGAGAACCTGAAGGAGATCGGCCCGGCCGAGGTCCGCGACGACCGCTGGCTGCAGTGGAAGGTCGACGCCGTCACCACCAAGGACGGCAAGCTCATCGGCTACGGCACCGACATCGGCCCGCTGGCCATGTGCTACCGCAAGGACATGCTGGACGCGGCCGGCCTGCCGTCCGACCCCGAGGGCGTCAAGTCCCTGTTCGCGACCTGGGACTCGTACTTCCAGGCCGGCGACACCTACGTGCAGAAGACCGGCAAGCCGTGGTTCGACTCGGCCGCCCAGATCTTCAACCCGATGCACAACCAGGCCAAGACGGGCTACTTCGACCGCGACGACAAGCTCGCGATCGAGACCAACGACGACAAGAAGATCTGGGAGCAGGTCACCGGCGCGGTGTCGCGCGGCCAGTCGGCGAAGCTCGTCGCGTGGAGCAAGGAGTGGCAGACCGGCTTCAAGGAGTCCGCGTTCGCCACGAAGACCTGCCCGTCCTGGATGCTGGGCGTCATCGAGGGCAACGCCGGTCCGGACCACAAGGGCAAGTGGGCCGTCACGGCCGCCTTCCCCGGCGGCGGCGGCAACTGGGGCGGCTCGTACCTGACCATCCCCAAGCAGGGCAAGAGCAAGGCCGAGGCCGTCAAGCTCGCCGCGTGGCTGACCGCGCCCGAGCAGCAGATCAAGGCGTTCGTCGCCAAGGGCACGTTCCCGAGCCAGACCCAGGCCCTGATCTCGCCCGAGCTGCTGAACAAGACCAGCGACTACTTCGGCGGCGAGAAGGTCGGCCTGCTGTTCTCCGAGCAGGCCAACAAGGTCGCCGGCGCCCAGTACAAGGGCCCGCAGGACGGTGAGATCCAGGACAACGTGATCGCGCCGGCCCTCCAGGCCGTGGAGCAGGGCGCCTCCGCCGAGGACGGGTGGAAGCAGGCTGTCGAGGGAGCCAAGAAGGCTGCCAAGTAATGACGACCGAACTCACGGTCACGCGCGGGCGGGGCGCCGAGCCCCGCCCGCCGCGGCGTGCCGACAACGATGACACCCCGCCCGGGAAGCTGAGCCTGCGCCACCGGCTCACCAACCTGGACGTGAAGGTCTCCCCGTACCTCTACATCGCCCCGTTCTTCGTCCTCTTCGCCGTCGTCGGCCTCTTCCCGCTCCTGTACACGGCCTACGTGTCGCTGTTCAAGTGGGAACTGGGTGCCGACGAACAGCCGTTCGTGGGGGTCGAGAACTACACGACGCTGCTCGCGGACTCGCAGTTCTGGAACGCGATGGTCAACACGCTGAGCATCTTCGCGATGTCCACCGTGCCCCAGCTGATCATCGCCGTGATGCTGGCCGTGCTGCTCAACACCGCGCTGCGCGCGCGGACCGCGTGGCGGATGGGCGTGCTGCTGCCCTACGTGGCCAGCCTCGTGGCCCTGACGATCATCTTCGGCGACCTGTTCGGCCCGCAGTACGGCCTGGTCAACGACACGCTGGAGCTGTTCGGCATCGACCGCATCGACTGGCAGTCCGAGCGCTGGTGGAGCCACGCGGCCATCGCCACGATGGTGAACTGGCGCTGGACCGGCTACAACGCCCTCATCGTGCTGGCCGCCATGCAGGCGATCCCGCGCGACGTGTACGAGGCGGCCTGGGTGGACGGCGCGAGCAAGGTGCGCCAGTTCTTCAGCATCACGCTGCCGCTGCTGCGCCCGACGCTGATCTTCGTGGTCGTCACCTCGACCATCGGCGGTCTCCAGATCTTCACCGAGCCCAAGCTGTTCGCCCCCGCGGGCAGCAGCAACGGCGGTGCGACCAACCAGTACCAGACGGTCGTGCTCTACATGTACCAGTCCGGTTTCCAGAGCTTCGACCTCGGTTACGCCTCCGCGATGGCCTGGGTCCTGTTCGTCGTCATCATCGCGATCGCGGGCATCAACTTCCTGCTCACCCGCCGGCTCGCGTCCAGTGGGGAGGCGTGATGACCACCGTCCTCGACCGCCGCGACGCGGTCAAGCCGCGACGGTTCAAGAAGGTGGTGAACCTCGCCGAGCAGCGACCGAGCTTCACCGTCTACGGCATCCTGATCGCGTTCATCCTCGGCTCGGCGTTCCCGTTCTACTGGTCGTTCCTGGTCGCCAGCCACGACGACGCGGAGTTCACCGCGACGCCGAGCCTGCTGCCCGGCGGCCAGTTCTTCTCGAACGCGAGCCGGGTGCTCGACTCGATCCCGTTCTGGAAGGCCCTGGGCAACAGCGTCCTGGTGTCCGGCACGGTGACCCTGTCGGTGGTCGTCCTCTCCACCCTGGCCGGCTTCGCGTTCGCCAAGCTGCGCTTCAAGGGCCGGGGACCGCTGATGGTCTTCGTGGTGGCCACCCTCGCGGTGCCCACGCAGCTCGGCATCATCCCGCTGTACATGGCGATGGCGGAGTTCGGCTGGTCCGGCACCCTCGGCGCGGTCATCGTCCCCAACCTGGTGACCGCGTTCGGCGTGTTCTGGATGCGCCAGTACATCGCCGACGCCGTGCCCGACGAGCTGATCGAGGCGGCCCGCATGGACGGGTGCAGCATGATCCGCACGTTCTGGCACGTGTGCCTTCCCGCCGTCCGCCCGGCGGCGGCCATGCTCGGCGTCTTCACGTTCATGACGTCGTGGAACGACTTCCTCTGGCCGCTGATCGTGCTCAACGCGGAGAACCCGACGATGCAGGTCGCCCTGGAGAAGCTCCAGAGCGGCTACTACGTCGACAACTCGCTCGTGCTCGCCGGGACCACCATGGCCACGGTCCCGGTCTTGATCGTGTTCCTCGTACTCGGTCGGCAGATCGTCGCCGGGATCATGCAGGGTGCTGTGAAGGGGTAGCTGTGGAGTCGATTTCCTTTCCCGAGGGATTCGTGTGGGGCGCCGCGACCGCGGCGTTCCAGATCGAAGGCGCGACCACCGCGGACGGTCGCACCGCGTCCATCTGGGACACGTTCTGCAAGACGCCCGGTGCGGTCGTCGGCGGCGACACCGGTGATCCCGCCGCCGACCACTAC
Organism: Saccharothrix sabaoui; assembly: GCF_051756985.1. Taxonomy (NCBI): domain Bacteria; kingdom Bacillati; phylum Actinomycetota; class Actinomycetes; order Pseudonocardiales; family Pseudonocardiaceae; genus Saccharothrix; species Saccharothrix sabaoui. Next base: position 25,633 of record NZ_JBPKJK010000068.1, on the reverse strand, counting down.
AACCGCGTGGACGAGGACGTCCAGCTGATGGTCGACCTCGGCCTCCAGGCGTACCGCTTCTCCACGGCGTGGCCGCGGGTGCGGCCCGACGCCGGCCCCGTCAACCAGGCCGGCCTGGACTTCTACTCGCGCCTGGTGGACAAGCTGCTCGAAGCGGGCATCGCGCCCTGGCTGACCCTGTACCACTGGGACCTGCCGCAGACCCTGGAGGACGCGGGCGGCTGGGCCAACCGCGACACCGCGTACCGCTTCGCGGAGTACGCCGAGTCGGTCGTCGGCGCCCTCGGCGACCGGGTGGTCAACTGGACCACGCTCAACGAGCCGTGGTGCTCGTCGCTGCTCAGCTACGCCGCCGGCGTGCACGCGCCGGGCCGCCAGGAGCCGGAGGCCGCCGTGGCCGCCGTGCACCACCTGCTGCTGGCGCACGGCCTGGCCACCGCGGCCATCCGCGAGCAGGCGCCGAACGCCAAGGTCGGCATCACGCTCAACATGTACCCGATCATCCCGGCGGACCCGGACGACGACGCCGACCTCGACGCCGCCCGCCGCCTCGACGGCCTCCAGAACCGGATCTTCCTCGACCCGCTGTTCAAGGGCGAGTACCCGGCGGACATCGTGGCGGACCTGGAGCCGTACGGCTTCTCGAAGCACATCCGCGAGAACGACCTGGAGATCATCTCCGCGCCGCTGGACCAGCTGGGCGTGAACTACTACGCCGAGCACTTCGTCAGCGGCACCCCGGCGGAGGAGCCGGCGGCACCGGTCCAGACCAACGGCCGTCGCCCGACCGGGTCACCCTGGGTCGGCGCGGAGCACGTCACGTTCCCCAGCCGGGGACTGCCGCGCACCGACATGGACTGGGAGGTCGAGCCCGACGGCCTGTTCAAGGTGCTCAAGCGGGTGCACGAGGACTACCCGAGCATCCCGCTGTACGTGACCGAGAACGGTGCCGCGTACCAGGACTCGATCGAGGACGACGGGTCGATCAACGACCACGAGCGCCGCGACTACATCGACGGCCACCTCCGGGCGGCGCACGCGGCCATCCAGGCGGGTGTGGACCTGCGCGGCTACTTCGCGTGGTCGCTGATGGACAACTTCGAGTGGGCCGAGGGGTACGCCAAGCGGTTCGGGATCGTGCATGTCGACTACGAGACCCAGGTGCGGACGCCTAAGATGAGCGCCATGTGGTACTCGCAGGTTGCCCGCGGCAACGCTCTCGCGGCGACGGTCGCTCCGTGACGGATGCCGTTGACCCACCCAAGGCGCGACGACCCAACACCCGGCTGGAGGAGGTCGCTCGCGCCGCCGGGGTGTCCAAGTCGACCGTCTCCCGGGTGATCAACGGCGAGCCGTACGTGAGCTCGAAGGCGCGCGAGGCCGTCCACCTGGCCATCGGCAAGCTCGGGTACAGCCCGAACCAGGCGGCCCGGACCCTCGCGGGCAGCCGCGCGAACTGCATCGCCGTGGTCGTCTCGGAACAGGGCAGCAGGGTGCTCGCCGACCCGTTCTTCGCGGGCGTGCTCCGCGGTGTGCACGCGGAACTGGCCGGCAAGCGCGTCCAGCTCGTCCTGATGATGAGCAAGGAAGGCGACGAGCAGGACCTGGTGAACTACCTCTGCGGTGGCCACGTGGACGGCGTGCTGGTGCTCAGCCTGCACGGCCAGGACCCGCTGCCCCGCACGCTCGCCGACGCGGGCCTGCCGACCGTCGTCGGCGGCAGGCCCCTCGGCGCGGGCGGGGTGCCCTACGTCGACTCGGACAACTTCAACGGGGCCATGGAAGCGGCCCGCTACCTGGTCTCCCTGGGGCGCAAGCGCATCGCCACGATCGCGGGCACCCGGGACATGGCGGTGGGCATGGACCGCCTGTCGGGCTGGAAGCGCGGCCTGAGCCAGGCCCGGATGGAGACCGACCTGGTCGCCTACGGGGACTTCACCCCGGAGAGCGGCGCGGTCGCCATGGCCGATCTGCTCAAGCGGGACCCGTCGCTCGACGCGGTGTTCGTCGGGGCCGACATCATGGCGCTGGGCGCGCTCCAGACCCTGCACGCCCACGGGAAGAGGGTTCCCGAGGACGTGGCCGTGGTCGGGTTCGACGACCTGATGATCGCCGCCACCGCCGTGCCCGCGCTGACCACGATCCGCCAGGACGTGGAGCAGCTGGGCCGGACGATGACGTGGCGGCTCATGGCGGAGCTGGCGGGGGAGGAGAACCTGCCGCCCTTCCTGCTCCTGCCCACCTCGATCGTGCAGCGCGCCAGCGCGTGAGGACCCCGCGGGACCGGTCGGCGACGTCGTTCGCCGGCCGGTCCCGCGCGCGTTCGGCGGCATCCGCCCGGTGATCGACCGGTCATCGTCCCACCGGGCGGAACATCACTCGGATGGCCCAGCTGTTACCACTTGCTGACCACCGTTCGGCCTGGCTAACGTCCTCCCCACTGCTCTGGGAGCGCTCCCAGAGACCGGTAGCCAGGGGGAGGCGGTTCCTCTCGCCCACCGCCTCCCCCAACCCCCGCGCGAAGGAGCGCAGCACGATGGCAGCCCGACACGCACCACCGACGGCCGAGGCCGCCGCGGACCCCCGGGGTCACCGCCCCGCGGGGCGGGCGCGGACCCCCGGCGGTGGCCGGGCGGCGCCGTCGTGACCACGGGCGACGAGGGCCGCGACGGGACCACCGCCACGGGTGGCCCGGTGGGATTCGGGTTCCAGGCGAGCTGGCAGGGCAGCGGCGTCACCCCCACCGGGTCCACCCCGAGCGGCAGGACCCGTTCCTCCGGTTAGCGGAGCCCTCGTTTGGCCTGGCGGCGCAGCTGCATGATCCGGGCTGCGCCGACCAGGCCCACCAGCACCGCCCCGGCGAGCGCGCCGAACAGCAGGGCCACGCCCAGCGGCAGCGTCCCCGACGCCCCCAGGAAGTGGATCGTGGACTGGGCGGGGTTCTGGAGGATGAACACCAGCAGGAAGACCAGCACGACGAGCGACGCCAGCACCGCCACCCACGTGCCGCTGATCCTGGTCGGCCGGATCTTCCCCGGCGTGGTCGTGCCGGACGGGGGCGTGGTCGTGCCGGGCGGGGTCGTGTCCCGGGTGGTCGTGCCCCCGGTGGTCGTGCCCGGTGCCCCGGGCGGGCCGGCCGGCGGTCGGACGACGGCGTCGCGGGTGTCCCTCGGCGCGGGCACCGCGGGGTCGACCGGGATCGGGGTCGTGGGCAGTGCCTCTGCGCGGTCGTCGCGTGGGGTGGTCACGCCCGGATTATCGGCCCGCCACCCCCCGCCCGCACGGTCACTCACACGGTCGGCGGTAGTCCAGCGCGCCGCTGACCGCCTCGACGTACTGCGACCACTCCTCGCGCGAGACGTGCGCCTCCACCCGCCCGCAGATGGCGGCGACGGCGACGGTGAAGTCGAACTCCCACGACCGGGTCGTCCCGTCGTCGTTCGACGTGACCACCTTCGAGGGGGTGTCGCCGAACGACACGCCGTTGACGCCGGCGGTCCGCCCGCTGATCGACGCCAGCTCCCGCGGCACCGCCGAGTCGGCCACGTCCCACAGCGTCACCCGGTCGTACTCGCCGACCGTCACCAGCGCCGGCGGCCCCTCGGTGCGGAAGGCCAGCGCGCGGACCGCGTCCGGGTGCACCTTCTGCGACAGCCGGCTCCGGGGGTCGCCCGGACTGGTGATGTCCCAGACCCGGAGCACCCCGTTCGCCAGGCCGGCGGCCAGCGTCCCGCGGTCCCGGGACATCGCCACGGCGGTGACGTCCTGGGCGGTGCGCAGCTCGACGACCCGCTGCGGCTGCGCGGGGTCGGCCAGGTCGTAGAGCCGGATGACGCCCGCGTCGTCGTAGGTGATCGCGACGCCGCCGTCCTGGCTGAAGCCCAGGCCGTTCAGCGGTCGGTCGTGCTTCGTCAGGCGCGACTTCTGCCGCGCCCGCTGCCCCGGCGGGGCCGACGGCACCCACTCCCACAGCGCCACCTCGGCCAGCGGGGACGCGGTGATCAGCCGGTCCGCCCCCACCGGGTCGAACGCGATGCGCGCCACCGGGGAGCCGAAGGTGTGCAGGACCTCCGGGTTGATCGCGTCGGTGATGTCCCAGACCTGCGCCACCTGGTCCTCCAGGGTGGTGGCGTACGCCCGCGCGCCGCTGTCCACGACCACCGAGGTGACCACGGCCGTCGGCCCCATCCGGGCGGCCAGCCTGCGGTACTTCCCCTCGGCCGGGACGGGCACCCGGGCGTTCGGCCGCGGCGTGCCGTCGGGGTCGAGGCCCTGGCCGGACGGGAACGCCGAGCGGGTGACCACGTCGGGCGCGCTCGCCGCGTTGGCGCCCAGCACGCCGTTGCGCAGCGCCGCGGTCGGGTTGAGGTGGTACGCGGTGAGGGCGAGCTGGTCGGCCAGGCCCGGCTTGCTGCTGCGCAGCGCCTGCGACTGGTTGGAGACCGACCAGGCGGCCGAGGAGCGCCACCCCTCGTTGGCCTCGTCCTGCGCCCGGATCGCGAAGAACACCGCCGTGCCCGAGCACAGCAGCAGCACGGCCAGCAGCGCCACGAGCTGCCGCAGCCTGCGCGTGCGGCGCTGCGCGAGCAGCCGCTCCCGGTCGCGGGCGGCCAGGCCGGCGGCGAGGAAGGCCCGTTCCTGGGTGCTGGTGCACACGCCGTCGCGCTGCGTCCACTCGACCGCCGTGTCCAGCCGCGTGCCCCGGTACAGCGCGTCCGGGTCGCGGTCCAGGGAGGCCCAGGTGGCGGCGGCCTCGGTGAGCTGCCGCATGGTGCGCAGGCCGTCGCGGTCCTCGGCGAGCCAGCCGCGCAGCCTCGGCCACGAGCGGATCAGCGCCTCGTGCGCGATCTCCACGCCGTCCCGGTCGAGGGTCAGCAGCCGGGCGTGCGCGAGGCGGTCGAGGACCAGGTCCACGTCCGGGCCGGGGTCCAGCTCGGCGCGCGGCAGCCGCCGCTTGGTGTCCTCGGTGCCGTCGCCCAGGGCGGTGAGCCGCAGGAAGACCTGCCGGGCGAGCGCGCGCCGGGGCTTGTCCAGCGAGGTGAACGTGCGCTCGGCGGTCTGCGCGAGGGCGTGCTGCACGCCGCCCGCCGCCTCGTAGCCCGCCAGGGTCAACGTCGTGCCGCGCCGCCGCCGCCACGTCTCCAGCAGGGCGTGCGACATCAGCGGCAGCACGCCCGCCTGCCCGGTGGCGTCCGCGACGAGCCGCGACACCAGGGCGGTCTCCACCGTGCACGACGCCTTCACGGCGGGCTGCATGATCACCTGGCGCAGCTCCTCCGGGCCCATCGGCCCGAGCAGCAGCTGCCCGTCGGTCACCGCCTCCACCAGCTCCGGGTGCTGCGCGCAGTGCCCGTAGAAGTCGGCGCGCACGCCCAGCACCACCGTGCAGTCGGCGGTGAGCAGGGCGTCGATGAACGCGGTGCGCTGCGCGGCGTCCTGGCAGAGCGTGAACACCTCCTCGAACTGGTCCACGATCAGCAGGTCGACGTCGAGGTCCAGCCCGTCCGCCCGCACGCCGGACTGGCCGGGCGTGACGACCGCCGCGCGACCGGTGAAGCGGGGCACGAGGCCGGCGCGCAGCAGCGACGACTTGCCCGCGCCGGACGCGCCGAACACCGCCACGAAGCGGCGCCGCGTGAGGCGCTTCTCCAGGTCGTCGAGCACGAGGTCGCGGCCGAAGAACCACTCGGCGTCCTCGGTGCCGTAGGCGGCGAGCCCCGCGTAGGGCGGGTGGCCCTCGTCGGGGCCGGGCTCGGCGGTGGGCAGCACGTCGGCGGCGACCCGCCGCCAGCGCTCCTCCCACGCGGCGGCGTCGCCGTCGCAGGCCCGCACGTAGGCCAGCGTCACGGCGAGGGTGGGCAGCTTGCGCCCGCCCGCCGCGTCGGACAGCGTCGTCGCGGAGTAGTGGGCGCGTGCGCCCAGCTGCCGGTAGCTCAGGCCACCGGCGCGGTCGCGCAGCGCGCGCAGGTCCGCGGCGAACGCGAGCAGCGGGCTGTCACCGGCGTCCAGCGGTCGCTCTCCACGCGGCACGGGTCACCCCCTGACCAGTATCCCCGATCCTCGGCGGCGTCCGGGGCGCGGTCCAGGCTCCCAGAACCGCCGGGGCGGTGGGTCCGCTTCGGAGCGTGCATCCGGGTGAACGCACCGCCCCCCGGTGCTGCTCCGTGTCGGCCCGTGTTCACGGTGTGACGGAAGTGGGTGGCCACCCCGATCCCGGCGGTTACCCTCGGGTCGTGACCACCCCCGCCGCGCCCCGCCTGGTCGTGCTCAACGGGCCGCCGGGGTGCGGCAAGTCCACCCTCGCCCGCCGCTGGACCGCCGACCGGCCGGGCGCCCTGGCGCTGGACGTGGACGTGGTCCGGGACCTGATCAGCGGCGACCCCGCCGAGGCCGGCCCGCCGGCCCGGGACATCGCGGTCGCCGCCGCCCGCACCCACCTGCGCTCCGGGCGCGACGTGGTGGTGCCGCAGTTCCTGGGGCGGGTGGAGTTCCTGGAGCGGCTGGAGGCGCTGGCGGGCGAGGTGGGCGCGTCGTTCCACGAGGTCGTGCTGTTCGTCGCGAAGGACGACGCCCTGCGCCGGTTCGCCGCGCGCGGCACCGTCCGCGAGGACCCGGAGGTGCTCGCGCGGTACCACGACCGGCTGGTGGAGGTGGTCGCCGCCCGCCGGCCCGTCGTGGTCGAGCCGGTGGAGGGCGACGTGGAGGGGACCTACCGGGCGCTGCTCGCGGCGCTCACGCCAGCACGGCCGTGACGTAGGGGTCCGGGTCGGCCAGGATCGCCCGCACCGCGCTGCCCGCCGCGCCCCGCACCGCCGCCTCCGCGCCCAGCGACGACGCGACCACCCGCACCGGGGACCACTCGGCGCTGACCACCCGCCGGTCCAGCTCGGCGCGCAGCGGCTCGCGCAGCCACGGCTCCAGCCGCGCGTAGGTGCCGCCGAGCACGACGGTCGGCAGGTCGAGCAGGTTCACCGTGCCCGCGAGCGCCACGCCCAGCCACTTCGCCGCGGTCCGCACGGCCGAGGTCGCCGCCCGGTCGCCCGCGGCGAGCGCCGCCAGCAGCTCCTCCACGCCCGCGACGCCCGCCGCGCGCAGGACCGGGTCCTGCCCGGCCAGGCGCTCCAGGCAGCCGCGCGAGCCGCACCCGCACTCGGGGCCGCGCGGGTCGACCGACAGGTGCCCCAGCTCGCCGCCGAACCCGGACACGCCCTCGAACAGCCCGCCGCCGACCACGATGCCCGCGCCGATGCCGATCTCGCCGGAGATGTGCACGAAGTCGTTCGCCACGTCGCCGTGCCACAGCTCGGCGAGCGCGGCCAGGTTCGCCTCGTTGGCCACGAGCACCGGCACGTCCAGGGCGACCCGCCTGGTCAGCTCGCCGCGCACGTCCACCTCGCGCCAGCCCAGGTTCGGCGCGACGCGCAGCGTGCCGCCCGCCACCTCGACCAGGCCGGGCACGGCCACGCCGACGCCGCCGACCGGCACGTCCTCCGCCAGCGCGGTGCGCACCGCGCTGGCGACCTTGGCCAGCACCCGGGCGGGGGAGGAGTCGCGGTTGTCGCTGGCCCGCAGCCAGCGGGCGCGCACCCGGCCGGTGAGGTCGACCAGGCAGGTGGCGAGGTAGTCGACGCCGATCTCGACGCCCAGGCCGTGCGGCCCGGTGGGGGACAGGTGCAGGGCGGTGCCGCGCCGGCCGGGTCCGGTCCTGGCCTGCGCCTCGCCCTCGGCCACCAGGTCCGCGCCGATCATCCGGTCGACGAGGCTCGACACGGTGGCCTTGGTCAGGCCGGTGCGCGCGGCCACGGCGGCGCGGGAGGAGCCGGGCGCGTCCGCGATGGCGTCGAGCACCAGGGCGGAGTTGTGCCGGCGCACGGTGTGCTGGCTCGCCGGCTGCGGTCTGGGCACTGGCGGTCTGGACACCACTGGATACTAGCCGGGAAGTGGGTTAAGTTTAGGCATCAAACTTATTTGGAGGTGTCCTCGTGTCGGACAAGTTCAGCTTCGGTCTCTGGACGGTCGGCTGGCAGGGGCGTGACCCCTTCGGCCTCGCGAGCCGCCCCGTGCTCGACGCGCCGGTGGCCGTGCGCAAGCTCGCGGAGCTGGGCGCGTGGGGCATCACGTTCCACGACAACGACCTGGTCCCGTTCGGCGCCGACGCGGCCGAGCGCGACAAGCGCGTCTCCGCGTTCCGGGCGGCCCTGGACGAGACCGGCCTGGTCGTGCCGATGGTGACCACCGACCTGTTCACCCACCCGGTGTTCAAGGACGGCGGCTTCACCAGCAACGACCGCAACGTCCGCCGGTTCGCGCTGCGCAAGGTGCTGCGCAACCTGGAGCTCGCCCACGAGCTCGGCGCGGAGACCATCGTGCTGTGGGGTGGCCGCGAGGGCTCCGAGGTCGACGCGGGCAAGGACGTGCGCGCCGCCCTCGACCGCTACCGCGAGGCGCTCGACACCATCGCCGCCTACTCCGAGGAGCAGGGCTACGGGCTCAAGTTCGCCCTGGAGCCCAAGCCCAACGAGCCCCGCGGCGACATCCTGCTGCCCACCATCGGCCACGCCATCGCGTTCATCAACGAGCTCGAGCACCACGAGCTGTTCGGCGTGAACCCCGAGGTCGGCCACGAGCAGATGGCGGGCCTGAACTTCGTCCACGGCATCGCGCAGGCGCTGTGGCAGGGCAAGCTGTTCCACATCGACCTCAACGGACAGAAGGGCCCGCGCTACGACCAGGACTTCGTGTTCGGGCACGGCGACCTGCTGTCCGCGTTCTTCCTCGTCGACCTGCTGGAGACCGGCGGCTACGAGGGCCCGCGGCACTTCGACTACAAGCCGCTGCGCACCGAGGACCTCGACGGCGTGTGGGACTCGGCCGCCGCCAACATGCGCACCTACAAGATCCTGCGCGAGCGGGCCGCGGCGTTCCGCGCCGACCCCGAGGTGCAGGAGGCGCTCAAGTACAGCGGCGTCTACGAGCTGGCCGAGCCGACCCTCGCCGAGGGCGAGTCGGTCGCCGACTTCATCAAGGCCGACGACGTCGACCCGGAGGCCGCCGCCCAGCGCGGGTTCGGCTTCGTGAAGCTCAGCCAGCTCGCGCTCGAACACCTGCTGGGCGCGCGCTGATGGCGCTCGTCGCGGGCGTCGACTCGTCCACCCAGTCGTGCAAGGTGGTGGTGCGGGACGCCGACACCGGCGCCCTCGTGCGCGAGGGGCGGGCGGCGCACCCGGCGGGCACCGAAGTGCACCCGCACGCGTGGTGGGACGCGCTCCAGGCGGCCATCGCGCAGGCGGGCGGCCTCGACGACGTCGAGGCGGTGTCGGTCGCCGCGCAGCAGCACGGCATGGTCGTGCTCGACGCGGCCGGCGAGGTCGTCCGCCCGGCGCTGCTGTGGAACGACACCCGGTCCGCGGGCGCGGCGGTCGACCTGACCGCCGAGCTGGGCGGCCCGGCCGAGTGGGCGAAGGCCGTCGGCAGCGTGCCGGTGGCCTCGCTGACCGTCACCAAGCTGCGCTGGCTCGCGTCGAACGAGCCGGCGGCCGCCGCCCGCGTGGCGGCGGTCTGCCTGCCGCACGACTGGCTGACGTGGAAGCTCTCGGGGCAGTCCTCGCTGGACGCGCTGACCACGGACCGCAGCGACGCCAGCGGCACCGGCTACTGGTCACCGTCCACTGAGGACTACCGTCTGGACCTGCTGGAACTGGGTCTCGGGCGCGTGGTCTCGGTGCCGCGCGTGCTGGGCCCGGCCGAGCTGACCGCCGGCCGGTTCGGCGCGGGCGCGGGCGACAACGCGGCGGCGGCCCTCGGCGTGCAGGCCCGGCCCGGTGACGTGGTGGTGTCCATCGGCACGTCCGGCACCGCGTTCGCGCGGTCGTCCACGCCGATCGTCGACGGCACCGGCACGGTCAACGGGTTCGCCGACGCCGAGGGCGGCCACCTGCCGCTGGTGTGCACGCTCAACGCCTCGCGGGTGCTCGACGCGACGGCCCGGGTGCTCGGCGTGGGCCTGGACGAGCTGTCCGCGCTCGCGCTGTCCGCGCCCGCCGGGGCGGACGGCCTCGCGTTCGTCCCCTACCTGGAGGGGGAGCGGACGCCGAACAAGCCCGACTCCACCGGCGCGCTGCACGGCCTGCGGCTCGACACCATGACCCCGGCCCACCTGGCCAGGGCCGCGGTCGAGGGCCTCGTGTGCAGCCTCGCCGACGCCGTCGACGCCCTCGTGGCGCTGGGCACCCCCGTCGAACGGGTGCTGCTCATCGGCGGCGGGGCGCGGTCGGTCGCCGTGCAGCGGGTGGCGGCGGCCGTGTTCGGGTGCCCGGTCGTCGTGCCGTCGCCGAGCGAGTACGTCGCCGACGGCGCGGCCCGCCAGGCGGCGTGGGCGGCGAGCGGCGCGGCCGGGGCCCCGGTGTGGACGGACCTCGCGGCCACCGCCGTGGAGGCCGACCCGACCCCGCACGTGCGCGAGCGCTACGCGTCCGCGCGGGAGCTCACCGTGGACCGCTGAGGTCCTCCGGTTCCTCGTCGGGGGCACTTCCGCACCTGTCCCGCAGGTGCGGAAGCGCCCCCGACGAGCGCCGTCGCGCCCGACCGCCCCTGGCCCGGTGACCCGCTCAGGCGTGGGACAGGGCGAACGCGCTCAGGAACCCCGCCACGGTCACCAGGCCGATCAGCAGGTGGGCGTCCTCGAACGCCTCCGGGATCATCGTGTCCGCCACCATCGACAGGATGGCGCCGCCGGCGAACGCGGTGATCCCGGCCAACCACGCCGCCGGCGCGTCCGCCGGCAGGCCGTGCCCCAGCATCGACGCCAGGCCGCTGACCAGGGCGATCCCGGTCCACAGGCCGAAGACGTACCGGCGTGACCGGCCCGCCCGGCGCATACCCGCCGCCGAGGACAGGCCCTCCGGCACGTTGGAGACGAACACCGCGGCCACGGTCACCGCGCTCACCCCGCCGCCCGCCAGCAGGCTCACCCCGATCACCACCGACTCGGGGATGCCGTCGAGCAGCGCGCCCACCGCGATGGCCGTGCCCGAGCCCGACCGCTCCGACTCCGACGGCTGCTGGTCGCCCGACCGCTTGCGGTGCCGCGCGCCGCGCCGGGCCAGCAGCACGTTCGCCCCGGTGTAGGTCACCGCGCCCAGCGCGGCCCCCGCCGCCGTCGGCAGCAGACCGCCCTGTCGGTGCGCCTCGTCGATCAGCTCGAACGACACGGCCGACATCAGCACGCCGCTGCCGAACCCCATCACCGCCGCCACCACGCCCCGCGGCACCCGCACCAGGTACCCCACGAGCGCGCCGAGCAGCAGCGCCGACCCCGCCAGCAGACCCCACCCCGCCGCCTCGAACACCCGGCCTCCCGTGTCGCGCCCCGCCCGTGCGGGTACTCGCCGCCCATGAGGATCGTCGTGACCGGCGCCACCGGCAATCTGGGCACCGCCCTGCTCCGCGCGCTCGCGGGCGAAACGGACATCTCGGTGCACGGCGTCTCCCGCCGCCCGCCCCGTGACGAGGACGCCTACCGCGGGGTCGCGTGGACCCCGCTCGACCTCAGCCGCGAGGGCGCGGAGGTGCCGCTGACCGAGGTGCTGCGCGGCGCGGACGCCGTCGTGCACCTCGCCTGGCGCATCCAGCCCGGCCACGACGAGCGCGCCCTGTACCGGGCGAACGTCGCGGGCAGCGACCGGGTGTTCACCGCCGCCGCCGGGGCGGGCGTGCCGCACCTCGTGCACATGTCGTCGGTCGGCGCCTACTCACCGGCCGCCAAGGACCGCGCGGTCGACGAGAGCTGGCCGACGGACGGCGTGCCCACCTCCTACTACAGCCGCCACAAGGCCGCCGTGGAGCACCTCCTCGACCAGGTCGAGCTGGAGCACCCGGCGCTCACCGTGAGCCGGGTCCGCCCCGGCCTGGTCCTCCAGCCCGAGGCCGCCGCCGAGATCAAGCGCTACTTCCTCGGCCTCCTCGTGCCGCACGCCCTGTTCCGCCTCAGGACGCCCGTCCTGCCGCTGCCGCGCGGGATGGTGCTCCAGTTCGCGCACGCCGACGACGTGGCCGACGCCGTGACCAGGGTCCTGCTGGGTCGCCACCCCGGCGCGTTCAACGTCGTCTGCGACCCGGTGATCACCCCGGAGGTGCTGGCCGGCGTCCTGGGCGCGCGGCACGTGCCGATCCCGCCGGCCGCCCTGCGCACCGCCGCCAAGGTGACCTGGAACCTCCGCCTGCAACCCACCTCCCACGGCTGGGTCGACCTGGCCCTCAACGCCCCCGTCCTGGACGCCACCCGCGCCCGCGAGGTCCTCGGCTGGCAACCCCGCCACGACGCCCGCGACGCCCTCCGCCAACTCCTGACCGGCCTGGCCCGCAAAGACGGCCTCCCCGCCAGCCCACCCCTCCGCCCCTGACCCCCGCGAGAGTCCAACCCCCAGACCCCGAGAGTCCAACCCTCAAGACCCGAGAGTCCAACCTCCAGGCCCCCTGAGTTCTGCACTCAGGCCCACGAGCCGCGTGCCCGGACGGTCCTGAACGTAGAACTCAGGGGGCCTGGGCGTTGGACTCTCGGGTCTTGAGCGTTGGACTCTCGGGTCTTGAGCGTTGGACTCTCGGGGCCTGGGCGTTGGACTCTCGGGGGTTAGAAGGTTTTTGACCAGCCCATGATCTCGGCCACGATGAAGGCCAGGACCAGGGCGGTCAGGACGACCACCAGCACCAGGGTGATGACCGGCCCGCGCCGCGACGGCATCGGCTGCGGGTGGGACAGGCCGGACGTCTGGCCGGCGTCGGGCGGCGTCTCGCCCGGGGGCACACCGCCGCCGGGCTCCAGGCCGGGCGTGCGATCGGGCTCGGGGTGGGGCGGCGGCGCGCCGCCCGGGGTGCGCGAGGTGTCGGGGTCGTGCGGTGTGCCGGTCATACCGCCCGGACTACCCCGCGCCACCCGTGTGAACCACCACCACGAGGGGTAGTCCACCCGCATGAGCGGTGTCCAAGACGAGTTGCTGCGGACGTTGACCAAGGTGGCCAAGGCCCTGCGCGCACAGGGCATCCCGTTCGCCCTGACGGGCGGGTGCGCCGTGTACGCGAGGGGAGGGCCCGCGACGGAGCACGACGTGGACATCCTGGTGCGCGAGGAGGACGCCAAGCCGGCCGTGAGCGCGCTGGTGGCGGAGGGGATGCGCGCGGCCACGCCGCCCGAGGACTGGTTGCTCAAGGTGTACGACGGTGACTCGTTGGTGGACCTGCTGTTCCGCCCGAACGAGATCCCGGTCACCGACGAGACCCTGTCCCGGGCGGAGGACCTGGCCGTGGGCTCCGTGTCGCTGCCGGTGATGCCCGCGACCGAGGTGATGATCAGCAAGCTGCTCGTGCTCGACGGGCACCGGTGCGACTTCAGCGAGCTGCTGCCGTTCGCCCGGGCCCTGCGCGAGCAGATCGACTGGCAGAAGGTCCAGTCGGCGACGAAGCACTCGCCGTACGCCGAGGCGTTCCTGGTGCTCGTCGAACGCCTCGACCTGCTGCACACGACGACGTTGACCGGGAGCGCGTGATGACCGCAGAGCCCGAGCAGTACCTGTCCGCCCGGTTGCGCCGGGCGCTGGCCGAGGACCCGCGCACGACGGAGCAGGGCGTGCGGGTCACCGTGCGCGGCGACAACGTGATGCTGTCCGGGACGGTGGCCAGCGCGGACCGCCGCCAGGCCCTGGAGGCGGTGATCCACGACGTCGCCCCGGGGTTGACCGTGCTCGACGACGTGAAGGTCGTGTCGGTCGACGCGCCGGCCGGCCGGGAGGAGCTGCGATGATCCGCATCGCCGCCGTGGGTGACGTGCACCTGGGCGAGGACGCGCGCGGGCGGATGAGGCCCGCGCTGGAGCAGCTGGGCGACTGCGCCGACGTGCTGCTGCTGGCCGGTGACCTGACCCGGCACGGCACCGTCGAGGAGGCGCGGGTGGTGGCCGACGAGTTCGGCGGCCTGCCCGTGCCCGTGGTCGCGGTGCTCGGCAACCACGACTACCACGGCGACAAGCCCGTCGAGATCACGCAGGTGCTGCGCGACGCGGGCCTGCACGTGCTGGAGGGCGAGACGGCGACGTTCCAGGTGGACGGCCACTCGCTCGGCGTCGCCGGGGTCAAGGGCTTCGGCGGCGGGTTCGCCGGCAAGTGCGGCAGCGCGTTCGGCGAACCCGAGATGAAGGCGTTCATCAACCACACGAGCGGCATCGCCGACTCGCTGCGGTCCGCGCTGGGCAGCCTCGACACGGACGTCAAGGTCGCGCTGACGCACTTCGCGCCGGTGCCCGACACGCTGCGCGGCGAGCCGCCGGAGATCTACCCGTTCCTCGGCTCGTACCTGCTGGGCGAGGCGATCGACGCCACCGGCACGGACCTCGCCGTGCACGGGCACGCGCACTTCGGCACCGAGCACGGGATGACGCCGGGCGGCGTGCGCGTGCGGAACGTGGCACAACCCATCCTCCGGCAGGCATACACCGTGTACTGCGTGGAACCCGCCGTGGTGGAGGTGTAGACCCATGGAGGAAACCAGGACCGAAGGCCCGTCCGTGGTGTGGGCGGGTCCCGCCGACGCCCCGGCCGTGGTGGTGCTCGACCCGTCCGGCGTGGGCATCCACGGCGACCTGCCCGCCACGTGGCGGCCGTTGACCGAGTACCTCCAGGTGATGTGGTGCAGGCTGCCCGCGTCCGCCGAGGGCGAGGTGGACGAGGTGCTGCGCGAGTTCGAGGGCCGCGACGTGCCGGTGCACCTCGTGGCGGGCGCGGCGGCCGGCGCGGACGTGGGGGAGCTGGTGAAGCGGCACGAGGGCTTCATCAGCTCGGTGCAGACCTTCGCCGCCCCAGTGCCGCTCGGGCACCCGGAGGTCGTGCTGGAGGTGCTGCGCGAGCTGCTCGACCACGGCATCGAGCCGGTCGGGACCCCGGCTACCGGCGACGCGCAGGCGCCGCCCTCGCTGCTCGGTGACGCAGCGTCGGCACTGCGTCAGTCGGTCCGGTCGCTGTTCACCCGGTTGTCTGACAACTGATCGCGTGACATCGGATAGCTGATCGTGTGACGTCGTAGGGCCCGCGGACCACTCACGGTTCGCGGGCCCTACGACGTTCACGGTTCGCGGGCCCTCGGCGTGTACGCCCCGAAGCGGGAACGTGCAGAGCGGGAACGTGCAGACGCGACGAAGCCCCGCGGACGTGGTGTCCGCGGGGCCTCGAACGTCGGTCAGCGCACTTCGAGCGGTGGCCTCGGCGACGGGATCGGGGGAGAAGACCCGCCCCTCCGCTGCGGCGGGACCGCTCTGCCGCTCATCGCAGCGGGTCGCCGGGGCGGCCGCCGTCGGGGAGGTCGTGGCGCGTCTCCCCGGCCTGCGGCGGGCGCGCGACGTCACCTCGCCACGCACCGGTCTCGGAGCCGCGGCCCTCGATGAACTCCTTGAAGCGGCCCAGGTCGCCGGTCACGCGGTGCTCCACCACGCCCAGCGCGGAGCCGGCCTTCTCGACCAGCGTCTGGGGGTCGTACTCCATCTGCACGTGGACCCGGGTGTGCCGGTCGTCGATGCGGTGGAAGGTCACCACGCCGCCCTGCGGCGGGCCGTCCACGGTGTGCCACGCGACCCGCTCGTCCGGGTGCTGCTCGGTGATCTCCGCGTCGAACTCACGGGTGACACCACCGATCTTGGTCACCCAGTGGGTGCGGGTGGGCGTCACCTGGGTGATGCTCTCGACACCCTCCATGAACCGCGGGAACGACTCGAACTGCGTCCACTGGTTGTAGGCGGTCGTGACCGGGACCTCGACGTCCACGGACTTCTCGATCGTCGTCACTGTGCTTGCACCCTCTCGTAGGTGAAACGAGTTCGAGCACTGGTTACCCCCGCGCGGGCTTCTCACACATGGCCGCTCCCGTAGGGGTGACTGTGAGTAGCGCTTCACCGTCACGCGTTTGGTTCGCTCCTCGCCGGCTAACTCTCCTCTGTGGACCAGTACCCCGACGCGGTTCTGTTCGACCGCGACGGCACGCTCATCAAGGACGTGCCCTACAACGGCGACCCCGCGAAGGTCGAGCCGATGCCCGGTGCCCGCGAGGTGCTGTGCCTGCTCAGGGCGCACGGCGTGCGCACGGGCGTGGTGAGCAACCAGTCCGGTGTCGGGCGCGGCCTCATCACCGAGGAGCAGGTGGCCGCCGTCAACGCGCGCGTCGAGGTGCTGCTGGGCCGGTTCGGCACGTGGCAGCTGTGCCCGCACGCCCCGGAGGACGGGTGCTCGTGCCGCAAACCGTTGCCGGGCATGCTGATCAGGGCGTGCGAGGCGCTGGGGGCGCGCCCGGAGCGCACCTACTTCATCGGCGACATCGAGGCGGACGTGAAGGCCGCGCTGGCGGCCGGCGTCACGCCGATCATGGTGCCCACCCCCGTGACCCTGGCCGACGAGGTCGACCGCGCGCCGCACACGGCGCCCGACCTGCGCAGCGCCCTGGCGATGGTCCTATGAGGACGATCGTGGCCAGGCTCGACAGCGACGGCGACGTGCTGCTCGCGGGGCCGGCCGTCCGGGCCGCCGCGCACGCGGGCGAGGTCGTGCTGCTGTGCGGGCACGCGGGCGCGCAGGCCGCCGAGCTGCTGCCGGGCGTCGACCGGGTCGTGCGCTGGGACTGCCCGTGGATCGCCGCGCCCGCGCCCGAGGTGCGCACACCGGACGTGGAGGGTGTGGTGGCGCTGCTCAAGGGCGTCCGCGCCGACGTGGCGCTGGTCCTCACCTCGTTCCACCAGAGCCCGCTGCCGCTCGCGCTGCTGCTCAAGCTCGCCGGCGTGCCGAAGGTCGTCGCCCGGTCGATCGACTACCCCGGCTCCCTGGTGGATGTCAGGCTGCGCGACGACCCGGACGTCCCGGAGGCCGAACGCGCGCTGGAGGTCGCCCGCGCCGCCGGCTTCGAGCTGCCGCCGGGCGACGACGGCCGGCTCGCCGTGAAGCCCCCGCCGGAGACCGACCAGGTCGGCCCGTACGTGGTGGTGCACCCCGGCGCGTCCGTGCCCGCCCGCGCCTGGTCGCCGGACCGGTGCGCCGGGGCGGTCGCCGCCCTCGCCGCCGCCGGGCACCGGGTGCTGGTCACGGGCGGGCCCAAGGAGACCGAGCTGACCAGGCACGTCGCCGGCGACCACGGCGTCGACCTCGGCGGTCGCACGACGTTCGCGCAGCTCGCCGGGGTGCTGGCCGGGGCGGACGCCGTCGTGGTCGGCAACACCGGCCCGGCGCACCTGGCCGCCGCCGTCGGCACGCCGGTGGTGTCGCTGTTCGCGCCGGTCGTGCCCGCCGTCCGCTGGGCGCCGCACGGCCGGCGCGTCCTGCTGGGCGACCAGCACGCCCCGTGCCGGGGCTCACGCGCTCGCGAGTGCCCGGTCGCCGGGCACCCGTGCCTGAACACGGTGACGCCCGACCGGGTCGTCGCCGCCGTCTCCGAACTGGTGGGGGTGCGGACGTGAAGATCCTGCTGTGGCACGTGCACGGGTCCTGGACGAACGCGTTCGTCCGGGGCGGGCACGAGTACCTGATAGCCGCCCCGCCGCGGGGCATCGGCCTCGCGGGCCGGGACTGGCCCGCCGCGCGGGAGGTCGACGTCGCCGACGCGGAGGCCGACGTGGCCGTGCTGCAACGGCCCGAGGAGATCGGCTGGGTGCCCACCGGCGTCCCCGTCGTGTACCTGGAGCACAACACGCCCAAGCACCCCAACCAGCCGCACCCGCTGAAGGACTGGCCGGGCACGATCGTGCAGGTCACGCACTTCAACGACCTCATGTGGGACTGCGGCGACACCCGCACGGTGGTGATCGAGCACGGCGTCGTCGACCCCGGCCACCGCTACACCGGCGACCTGGCCCGCGCGGCCGTCGTGGTGAACGAGCCGGTGCGGCGCGGGCGCGTGGTGGGCACCGACCTGCTGCCGCGCTTCGCCGAGGCCGCGCCGCTCGACGTGTACGGCATGGGCACCGAGCAGCTCGGCGGGATGGGCCGCGGCGACCACGACCTGGACTCGCTGCACCGCGAGCTGGCCCGCCGCCGCGCCTACGTGCACCCCGTGCGGTGGACCTCGCTGGGCCTGTCGCTGATCGAGGCCATGCACCTGGGGATGCCCGTGGTGGCGCTGGCCTGCACGGAGGTGGTGCGTGCCGTGCCGCCCGAAGCGGGCGTGGTGTCCACCGACGTGGAGGAGCTGGTGCGCGGCCTGCGGGAGCTGGTCGCGGACCCCGCGCTGGCCGTGCAGCGGGGCAAGCAGGCCAGGGAGTTCGCCCTGGCCCACTACGGACTGGACGCCTTCCTGGGGGCCTGGGACCGGTTGCTGACAGGAGTGAGCGGATGAGGATCGCGATGGTGTCGGAGCACGCCAACCCCCTGGCCGCCCTGGGCGGTGTCGACGCGGGCGGGCAGAACGTGCACGTCGCCGCGCTGTCGGCCGAGTTGGTGGCGCTCGGGCACGACGTGGAGGTCTACACCCGCCGCGACGACCGGGGGCAGCCCGAGCGGGTGCGCACCGAGCAGGGCTACGAGGTGGTGCACGTGCCGGCGGGACCGGCGCGCGCCGTGCCGAAGGACGAGCTGCTGCCGCACATGGGCGAGTTCGCCCGGTTCCTGGAGCGGTGCTGGACCGAGCGGCGCCCCGACGTCGTGCACGCCCACTTCTGGATGTCCGGCCTGGCGTCGGTGCCGGCCGCGCGCCGGGCGGACGTGCCGGTCGTGCAGACCTACCACGCCCTGGGCACGGTCAAGCGCCGCCACCAGGGCTCCGACGACACCAGCCCGGCGCAGCGCATCGGCATCGAGCGGATGATCGGCCGCGAGGCCGACCTCATCGCCGCGACCTGCGAGGACGAGGTGGCCGAGCTGGTCCGCATGGGCGTGCAGCGGTCGAAGGTGGCGGTCATCCCGTGCGGCGTGGACCCGGTGCGCTTCCACCCGGAGGGGCCCGCCGCCGCGCGCGGCCGGCTGCACCGGGTCGTGTCGGTCGGCCGGCTCGTGCCGCGCAAGGGCTTCGCCGACCTGATCACCGCGCTGCGCTCGCTGCCCGACGCCGAGCTGGTCGTGGCGGGCGGCCCGGCGGACGTCGCCTCCGACCCCGAGGCGCGCCGGCTGCTCGACCACGCCGACCGGATGGGCGTGCGCGACCGGCTGCGGCTGGTCGGCCGGGTGTCGCGGGACGACATGCCCGCGCTGCTGCGCTCGGCCGACGTGGTGGCGTGCGTGCCCTGGTACGAGCCGTTCGGCATCGTGCCGCTGGAGGCCATGGCCTGCGGCGTGCCGGTCGTGGCCAGCGCGGTGGGCGGCCTGACCGACACCGTCGTGCACAACGTGACGGGCGTGCTGGTGCCGCCGAGGGAGCCGCTCGCGCTGGCCCGCGCGCTGCGCTCGCTGCTGGCCGACCGGGCGCGCCGCGAGGCGTTCGGCATCGCGGGCTCGGACCGCGTCGCCGCCCGGTACGCCTGGCACCGGATCGCCGAGGACACCGAACGCGTCTACGAGCGGGCGACCGCGAACCGGACCACCGCGGGTCGGACCACGGGTCGGACCACCGCGGGCCGCGCCGTCGCCGTGGGAGGAACCCGATGAGCGTGGAAACGCACCTGGACGGGCTGGCGAGATCGCTGGCCGCGCTGCGCGCCCAGGCGCCGAGGCTGACCCGCTGGGGCGGCCTCCTGGCGCGCCGGCTCGGCGACGGCGGGCGGCTGCTCGCCGCGGGCAACGGCGGCTCGGCGGCCGAGGCGCAGCACCTGACCGCCGAGCTGGTCGGCCGCTTCCGGGACGACCGGAAGCCGTTCTCCGCCATCGCGCTGTGCGCGGAGTCCTCCAGCGTCACCGCGATCGGCAACGACTACGGCTACGACCAGGTGTTCGCCCGCCAGGTCACCGCGCACGCCCGGCCCGACGACGTGGTGGTGCTGCTGTCCACGAGCGGGCGCAGCCGGAACCTGCTGGAGGCCGTGTCGGCGGCCCGCGAGGCGGGCGCCCACGTGTGGGCGATGACGGGCCCCGCGCCGAACCCGCTGGCCGACGCCGTGGACGAGGTGCTGGCGCTGCCCGGCGAGCCCGCGAACGTGCAGGAGGCGCAGCTGGTCGCCGTGCACGCGCTGTGCGCGGCGTTCGAGGCGGCGCTGCCCGCCGGTCTGCGGAGCGCGTCGTGAGGCTGGTCGTCGTCGGGGACTGCCTGCTCGACGTGGACGTCGTCGGCACGGCGGAGCGGCTGTGCCCGGACGCGCCCGCGCCCGTGCTGGACGTGTCCGCCGAGCACGTGCGCCCCGGCGGGGCGGGCCTGGCGGCGGCCCTGGCGGTCGGTGACGGGCTCGACGTGGTGCTGGTCGCCGCGGTCGCCGACGACGCCGACGGGCACCGGTTGCGCGACGCGCTGGCCGGCGTGCCCTCGGTGCTCGGCCCGACGACCGCGGCCACCCCGGTGAAGACGAGGCTGCGCTGCGACGGGCACTCGATCGCCCGCGTCGACCGGGGCGGCGGCCCCGGCGAGCACCGGGTCACCGACGAGATGCTGGACGCGGTGCGGTCCGCCGACCTCGTGCTGGTCTCCGACTACGGGCGCGGTCTGGTCCGCGACGAGCGGCTGCGCGCCGCGCTGGCCGACGTCCCCGCGGTGTGGGACCCGCACCCGCGCGGTCCGGCCCCGGTGCCCGGCGCTCGGCTCGTCACGCCGAACGAGGCCGAGGCCAGGGCGTTCAGCGGGTGCGCCGACGCCGAGGACGCCGCGGCGGCGCTGCGCGAGCGGTGGCGGGCCAGGGCGGTCGTGGTCACGCGCGGCGCGGACGGGGCCCTGCTGCACGGCGGCGGCACGCCGGTCGCGGTGCCCGCGCCCCGGGTCGCGGTGACCGACCCGTGCGGCGCGGGGGACCGGTTCGCGGTGACCGCCGCGGCGGGGCTGCTGGCGGGCGTGCCGCTGGACGAGGCGGTGGCGCGCGCGGTCACCGCGTCGGCGGACTTCCTGGCGCGCGGCGGCGCGGCCGGGTTCGCCGAGCGCGCCGCGCGGGCGACCGGGACCTCGACGGGACCCGCCGGCATCCCCGCGGCGCGCGTCGGCGGCTCGCGACCCCCCGGGGTGCTCGCCTCAGGGGCGCCTGCCTCAGGGGTGCCTGCCGATGGGGCGCCGGCCGACGGGGTGTCGGTCGCCGAGGCGGTGCGCGCCCGGGGCGGGGTCGTGGTCGCCACCGGCGGCTGCTTCGACCTGCTGCACGCGGGCCACGTGCGCACGCTGCGCGCCGCCCGGTCGCTGGGCGACTGCCTGGTCGTGTGCCTCAACTCCGACTCGTCGGTGCGCCGCCTCAAGGGCCCCGACCGGCCGGTCACCCGCGAGCAGGACCGGGTCGAGGTGCTGCGCGCGCTGGACTGCGTGGACGACGTGCTGGTGTTCGAGGACGACACGCCGGAGCGGCTGCTGGCCGACCTCCGGCCGGACGTCTGGGTCAAGGGCGGCGACTACACCGAGGACTCGCTGCCGGAAGCCGACCTCGTGCGCGGGTGGGGCGGCCGCACGGTCGTCGTGCCCTACCACCGGGGTCGGTCCACCACCGAGATGCTGTCGAGGAGGGGCTGATGCTGGGTCAGGTGCTGGTGACGGGCGGCGCGTCCGGGTTGGGCGCGGCCGTCGTGCACGCGGTCCACGAGCTGGGCGGCACGCCGCTCGTGCTGGACAAGGCCGCGCCGTCGTCGCCCGAGGTCGCCGACTTCGAGTCGGTCGACCTGTCGGACACCCGGGCGGCGGAACGGGCCGTGAAGGCCATCGCCGAGCGCAACGGCGGCCTGCGGGCCGTGGTGACGGCGGCCGGGACCGACGCGTGCGGCAGGCTCGACGAGGTGTCCGCGACCGACTGGGAGCGGGTGGTGATGGTCAACCTGCTCGGCACCGCGGCCGTGGTGCGGGCGGCGCTGCCGCTGCTCGGCGACGGCGGCCGGGTGGTGACCATCGCGTCCACGCTCGGCATCAAGGCCGTCAGCGACGCCACCGCCTACTGCGCGTCGAAGTTCGGCGTCGTCGGCTTCACCCGCGCGCTCGCCGCCGAGACCGCCGGCCGCGTCGGCGTGACGCTGGTGATCCCCGGTGGGATGCGCACGAGGTTCTTCGACGACCGCGAGGAGCAGTACCGGCCGCCGGACGACAGCAAGCTCAACCCGCCCGAGCGGGTGGCCGACGCCATCGTGTTCGCCCTGCGCCAGCCCGAGGGCTGCGAGGTGCGCGAACTCGTCGTCGCCCACGCGGAGGAGGGTTCGTGGCCGTAGCCCCGGGCCGGGCACCGGCCGGGCGATCGACCTGCCGCGGCGGTTCCGGTCCCGCTACGGGTCGGAGCCGCCGCACCGGCTGTTCGCGTTCGACTCGGCGGGCATCGTGACCGCGCGGGCCCTCGCGATCGGCGGTCCCGGCCCGGCGGGCGTCCTGGAGCCCGCGCGGCTGCGGCCGACGACGCCGGGTGGACCGCTGCCGGGCGGACCGCCGCCGGGCGAACCGCTGCCCGCCACGCCGGACCACTTCCGACCGGTGTTCCCCGTTCACCGCCACGCCATGCGGGGTTAACCGTGTCGGACGACGGGTATGTGGTGGCCGTGAGCCAGGCAGAAGAGTCCCACCAGCGAAGACTTGCCCGCAACCTGAACGAGCTGTTGCAGGAGCTGCGGGTGGCGCAGGCAGGCGTGCAGATCCTGTTCGGTTTCCTGCTGTCCATCGCGTTCACCGACCGCTACGCGTCCGCGGACACCTACATCCGGGTGACGCACCTGATCACGATCCTGTTCGCGGCCCTGTCGGTGGCGCTGCTCACGGCCCCCGCCGCCTGGCACCGCATCCTCTTCCGCCGAGGCAGGCGCGAGGACGTCATCGAGGTCGCGAACCGGTTCGCCATCTGGGGCATGGCCAACCTCGCGGTCGCCATGACCGGCACCGTGCTGCTGCTCGGCGAGGTCATCATCGGCAGCCCGTGGGCGATCCTGCTCGGCGTCGTCGCGGCGCTCCTCTTCGGCAGCCTGTGGTTCTTCCTCCCGATCCGGGAGCGCAACCGCGACTCGGCCGGGGCGGAGGACGACGAGCCCGAGGACGACGAGGACCGCGGGGAGTGACAGCGGGGAAGTGGTGACGACGGGGAGCGGGTGACGGCGGGGGCGGCCCGATTCGTCGGTGTCGGTGTGCGGGCTGCCCACCGGCTTCGACTGGGACGAGCCCCGCTGGCGCAGGTAGACGCCGCGGGCCTGGCAGCCGGCCCCGGACACGCGCCGGCCCACCGCCAACTCGCGCAGGAACAGCACGTCGTCGCCGACGCGCACGCGGGCCGCGTCGCCCCGCACCTCCACCTCGCGCACCTCCCCGCCGGGGAGGTCCAGCGCGGCGCGGTCGACCCCCTCGCGCGCCCGTTCGGTCAGCAGCCCGCAGGCGCGCGAGGTGTCGCCGGAGGCGACCGCGGACGTGAACTCGCCCACGGCCCGCCCCACCGGGTCCTCGCTGCCCGAACCGCACCCGGCCACCGCGAGCCCGGCCACCGCGAGCACCGCCGCCGGCGCGCGCACCGCGCGGATCACGGCCGACCCCCGCGTCACGGCCTCAGGAGCACCTTGATCGCGTTGTCCTGCTTCTTCTGGAAGATCTCGTACGCGTGCGGCGCCTCGTCCAGCGCCATGTGGTGCGTGGCGAAGGTGTCCACGCCCAGCGGGTCGTCGTCGGTCAGCAGCGGCAGGATCTCCGGCACCCAGCGCCACACGTTCGCCTGGCCCATGCGCAGCTGCACCTGCTTGTCGAACAGCGTCAGCATCGGCATCGGGTCGGCCATGCCGCCGTACACGCCGGACAACGAGATCGTGCCGCCGCGCCGCACGATGTCGATGGCCAGCCGCAGCGCGTGCAGCCGGTCGACGCCCGCGGTCGTCATGAACTTCGCCGCGATGGCGTCCGGCAGCAGCCCCACCGCCTGGTGGGCGAGCTTCGCGACCGGCGCGCCGTGCGCCTCCATGCCCACCGCGTCGACCACGGCCTCCGGGCCGCGCCCGTCGGTCAGCTCGCGGATGTGGTCGACCAGGTTGCTGTCGCGCACGTTCAGCACGGTCACGCCGTGCTTGCGGGCCCGCTCCATCCGCTCGGGCACCAGGTCGACGCCGATGACGGTGCCGACGCCCCGGTGCTGGGCGATGCGGGTGGCCATGTCGCCGATCGGCCCGAGGCCGAGCACGACCAGGGAGTCGCGGGCGTCCGCGTACTCGACGGCCTGCCACGCGGTGGGCAGCACGTCGGACAGGAACACGAACCGGTCGTCCGGCGGGCCGTCCGGCACCTTGATCGGCAGCGTGTTGCCGAACGGCACCCGCAGGTACTCGGCCTGCCCGCCCGGCACCTGCCCGTACAGCTTGGTGTAGCCGAACAGCGCCGCGCCCGACCCCTGCTCGCGCACCTGCGTCGTCTCGCACTGCGACTGCAACCCCTGCGAGCACATGAAGCACGTGCCGCAGGAGACGTTGAACGGGATCACCACCCGGTCGCCGGGCTTGACCGCGGTGACCTCCGGGCCCACCTGCTCGACCACGCCCATCGGCTCGTGCCCCAGGATGTCGCCCACGTCCAGGAAGGGACCCATCACCTCGTACAGGTGCAGGTCTGACCCGCACAACCCGGTCGAGGTGATCCGCACGACCACGTCGGTGGGCTCCTTCAGCTCCGGGTCGGGCACGGTGTCCACGCGCACGTCCCGCTTGCCGTGCCAGGTGACGGCCTTCATCGGTGCTCCTCTCGGCCCGCTGCGGTCCCCCGAGGCGTTCCCCCGGCGGCGTGTGGCAAACACGGACGGGGGTACCCGCGCGGCCATGGAGGCACCTCTTCCCCAGGACCGCGCCGGCACGCCGCTGCGAGCGGTGGTGACCGGCGCCGACTCCGGCATCGGCAAGGCGATCGCGGTGGCCCTCGCGGGCGGCGGCGTGGACGTCGGCATCACGTTCCACCAGGACGCCGAGGGCGCCGAGGACACGGCGGCGCAGGTGCGCGACCGCGGCGCGCGGGCGGCCGTGCGACAGGTCGACCTGGCCGACCTGCCCGCCGCCGCCGACGTCGTGGACGAACTCGCCGACGAGCTGGGCGGCGTCGACGTGCTGGTGAACTGCGCGGGGACCGGCAGCGCGCAGAAGGCACTGGACATGGACCTCGCCACGTGGCGCTCGGTGCTGGCCGTCGACCTCGACGCCGCGTTCCTGTGCGCCCAGCGCGCCGCCCGGCGCATGATCGCCGCGGGCAACGGCGGCCGGATCATCAACATCACGTCGGTGCACGAGCACCAGCCGCGGGTGGGCGCGGCGCCGTACTGCGCGGCGAAGGCCGGCCTGGGCGCGCTGACGAAGGTGCTGGCGCTGGAGCTGTCCGAGCACGCCATCACGGTGAACTCGGTGGCGCCGGGCGAGATCTCCACGCCGATGACCGGCCAGGAGGACGTGGACCCGCGTGAGCAGTCGCGGCCCGGTGTGCCGCTGGGCCGCCCCGGCCACGCGGCCGAGGTCGCGGCGGTGGTGGCCTTCCTGGCCACCCCGGCGGCCGGCTACGTGACCGGGGCGTCGTTCGTGGTCGACGGCGGCATGACGCTGATGGGCCCGCAGGCCAGCCCGCTGCTCGGCGACCACGG
>NZ_JBPKJK010000067.1:0-46184 GCF_051756985.1 Saccharothrix sabaoui | reverse complement strand
GGTGCCGCCGGCGCGGTGTCACCGGGCCGCGCGTCAGCGACCCTCGGCGAAGCGGTCGAGGCCCTCCTTGGCCTTGTCCGCGCCCTGCTGGACGTGCTCCGAGTGCCGGCCACCGGTCTTCTCGTCGATGAGCTGACCGGCCTTGTCGACGCCCTGGTCCGCCTTGTCGCCGTGCTGGCCCAGCGCGTCCTTGGCCTTGTCCTTCAGCTCGTCGAACTTGTCACCGATACCCATGTCCGCTGGAACCTCCTCGCCGGCGCGTCCCCCGTGGACACCCCGTACCAGCGGTTACCCGGATCGCGCGCCGCAGACCTCCGACTCACCCGAACGAGTGAGGCCGGAGGTCGGACGTCCCCGGTCGGCGGCCCGTCGGCCGCACGCGCGGTTGTGGAAGGCTTGAGCGAGGCGACCCGCTCCCCCACGCTGACGGGTCGCCTCGACGTGAACTGTGCACGACTTGTCGTGCGAACTGCTTGTACCTTCCTGCAATGCGCAGGTGGGGGTGGGTACCGGTGGGCGCGGGCCCGGGGCGCATGGGGGTGGTATGGCGGTCGGGATCGGGCTGCTCGGCGAGGTCGCGGCGTGCGTGGACGACCAGGTGGTCGACCTCGGTCCGGCGCGGCAGCGGTGCGTGCTGGCCGCGCTCGCCGTCGACGTCAACCAGGTCGTGTCCGCGGACCGGCTGGTGGAGCGGGTCTGGGGGGACGAGCCGCCGCGGCGGGCGCAGGCCACGCTGTCGAGCTACGTGTCGCGGCTGCGGCAGGCGCTCGGCCCGGCCGCGAGCCTCGTGCGCCGGTCCGGCGGCTACGCGCTGCTCACCGAGCGGACCGCCGTCGACCTGCACCGGTTCCGCGACCTGAGGACCCGGGCGACGACCTCGGCCGGCGACGACGCGCGGGTGCACGAGCTGCTGGGCTCGGCGGTGGAGCTGTGGCGCGGCGAGGCGTTGACGGGGCTGGGCAGCGCGTGGGCCGCCGCCGAGCGCGACCGGCTGCACCAGGAGCGGTTCGTCGTCGAGTGCGACCTGACCGACGTGCGGCTGCGGCTGGGGCAGGGCGAGCAGCTGGTGGCGGAGCTGTCGCTGCGGGCCGCCGAGCACCCGCTGGACGAGCGGGTCGCCGGGCAGTACGTGCTGGCCCTGTACCGGGGGCGGCGCGCCGCCGACGCGCTGGAGCACTACCAGCGGTTCCGCGCGCGGCTGGTCGCCGAGCTGGGCGCGGACCCCGGCCCGGAGCTGCGGGAGCTGCACCGGCGCATCCTCACCGCCGACCCCTCGCTGCTGCCCTCGCCGCCCCGGCCCGCGGCCCCGCCCGCCCCGGCGCCCGCGCCCGTCGTGCCGGCGGTGACACCGCGCCAGCTGCCGGGCGCGCCGACGTCGTTCGTGGGCAGGCAGGACGAGCTGGCCGCGCTGGACGAGAACCTGGCCCGGTCGTCGCGGGCGGTGGTGATCTCGGCCATCGCCGGGTCGGGCGGCATCGGCAAGACGTGGCTCGCGCTGCACTGGGCGCACCGCTACGCCGACCGCTTCCCGGACGGCCAGCTGTTCGTGGACCTGCGCGGGTTCAGCCCGGACCGGCGGCCGATGGACCCCTCGGTCGCGATCCGGGGGTTCCTGGACGCGCTGGGCGTGGAGCCGGGCCGCGTCCCGGTCGCGCCGCACGCGCAGGGCGCGCTGTTCCGGTCGCTGGTGGCCGACCGGCGGCTGCTGGTCGTGCTGGACAACGCGGTGGACACCGCGCAGGTCGCGCCGCTGCTGCCGGGCACCGACTCGTGCCTGGTGCTGGTGACGAGCCGCAACCAGCTCAGCGGCCTGATCTCCGGGCACGGCGCGGAGCACGTGGCGCTCGACGTGCTGTCCGACGACGAGGCGCGGAACCTGCTGGCCACCCGGCTGGGCCGGGCGCGGGTGACCGCCGAACCGGGCGCGGTGGACGAGCTGGTCCGCCTGTGCGGCGGCCTGCCGCTGGCGCTGAGCGTGATCGCGGCCCGGGCGCGGATGAGGCCGGACGTCCGGCTGGGCGCGCTCGCGGCCGAGCTGCGCGACCTGGGCCCGGAGGCGCTGGACGACGACCCGTCGGTGGGCGTCTCCGCCGTGCTGTCCTGGTCGCACCGGGCGCTGACCGCCGAGCAGGCGACCGTGTTCGGGCTGCTGGGCGTGGCCCCCGGCCCGGACCTGGACCTGCACGCCGCGGCGAACCTGACCGGCCTGGAGCCGGCCCGCGCGCGGGCCGTGCTGCGCGACCTGGAGCAGGCGTCGCTGCTCTCCCGCGACCCGCGCGGCCGGTACCGGATGCACGACCTGGTGCGCCGCTACGCCGCCGGGACGGCGCGGCGCGACCTCGACGCGGCCGACGTGGACGCCGCGCTGCGCCGCGTCGTGGACTTCTACGTGCGGACCTCGCACACCGGCTACGGGGTGCTCGACCCCGCCGCGACGCCCGTGGAGCTCGCGCCGCCGGTGCCGGGCTGCCGGCCGCTGCCGCTGCCGGACGACCTGACCGCGGTGGCCTGGTTCGAGGCGGAGCAGGGCTGCCTGCTGGCCGTGCAGGCCGCCGCCGCCGAGCGGGGCTGGTGGGCGCCGGTGTGGCAGCTCGCGATGCTCACGATGCCGTTCCACGTGCGCCGCGGCCACCTGCACGACAACCTGCGGCTGTGGCAGGGCGCCCTGGTGGCGGTCGACCACGTCACCGACCCGTCGACCCGCGTGCTGGTGCTCCGCAACGTCGGCTTCTCCTGCGCCAAGGTGCAGCGGCACGAGGAGGCGATGCGCCACCTGGACCGGGCCGTCGCGCTGGCCTCGGCGACCGGCGACGGGTACCTGCTGGCGCACACGCACGTCGCGCTGGCGTGGGCGTGGGAGCTGCACGACGACGTGCCGCGCGCCCTGGAGCACAGCCTCCGGGCGCTCGACGTGCTGCGGGCGGGCGACAACCGGGCGCGCGAGGCGGTCGCGCTGAACATGGTCGGCTGGTACTACGCGCTGCTCGACGTGCCGGACCGGGCCACCGAGCACTGCGAGGCGGCGCTGGCCCTGCACCGGCAGCACGGCGACCGCAACGGCATCGCCGCCTCCCTGGACAGCCTCGCCTACATCGCGCAGAGCGCCGGTCGGCACGAGCAGGCCCTGGAGCGCTACCTGGAGGCCCTCGGCCTGTTCCGCGAGCTCGACCACGTCTACGGCGCGGCGGAGGCCCTGGAGGGCATCGGCCACCCGCTGGTCTCCCTGGGCAGGCTCGACGACGCCCGGGCCGCCTGGGAGGAGGCCGTCGAGCTGTTCCGCGCCCAGGGGCGGGTCGTCCCGGCGGCGCGCGTGGAGCGCGAACTGGCCCGCCTCGACCAGCTGCCGCAGCAAGCCTGACGCCCGGTGCCCGGTGTCAGGCACCGGGCACCGGGCGCGAACGCTTGCGCGCCGGTCAGCCGCCCGCGGCCCCGGCGGTGTTCCCGAAGGTGATCGACCAGCCCTCGACGGTGCCGGTGTCGTAGGTGTGGACGTCCTTCACCCGCAGCTTCCAGGTGCCGTCGCGGTTCTCCGCCGAGGTGTCCACGGTGAACTCCTGGTGGATGCCGTCGGACGAGTTGGGGCCGCCCGCCTCCCGCAGGGGGATCACCGCGCCGCTCGGCGCGACCAGGTCGACGGCCAGGTCCGCCGTGTACGGGTGCGCGATGTCGACCTCGACCGACGTGGACGCCGTGCCGCGACCGTCGCAGCCGGACACGGTGATCGAGGACGTCACGGCCTCGCCCGCGTCCGGGATCGCCACGTCCTCGGTGTTCGAACCGCCCTCGCAGGCGGGCGGCTCCGGGTCGTCGCCGCCGATGAAACCCGTGTGCAGCAACCTGTTCGGCGAACCGGAGCCCGGCGCCTCGACCACGTCGGCGGTGGCGTTGTCGAGCAGGGCCTTGGCCACGGCGTCCGGGGTCGCCGCGGCGCCGGTGGCGTTGGCCGACAGGTACAGGGCCGCCGCGCCCGCCACGTGCGGCGCCGCCATCGACGTGCCGCTGATGGAGTTGGTGCCGCCGTTGTTCCACGTCGACGTGACGCTCGTGCCGGGCGCGAAGACGTCCGTGCAGGAACCGTAGTTGGAGAACGCCGAGCGGTTGTCCGAGCTGTCGGTGGCGTTGACCGTGATCGCCTCGGCCGTGCGCGCCGGGGACGTGGAGCAGGCGTCGCGGTTGTCGTTGCCCGACGCCACGGCGGTGGTCACGCCCGAGGCGACGAGCCGCTTGACGGCGCTGTCCACGGTGGAGTTGGCGGCGCCGCCCAGGCTCAGGTTGGCCACCGCGGGCTTGGCGGCGTTGCGCGCCACCCAGTCGACGCCGCCGATGATCTGCGACCACTGGCCGGAACCCTGGCAGTCGAGGACCCGCACGCCGACCAGCTTCACGCCCTTGGCGACGCCGTACGTGGCCGACCCGATGGTGCCGGACACGTGCGTGCCGTGGCCGTTGCAGTCCTGGGCGACCTCGTCGTCGTCGATGAAGTCGTGGCCGTCGGACGCCCGGCCGCCGAAGTCCGAGTGCGCCTTGTGGATGCCGGTGTCGATGACGTACGCCGTCACGGTGGACGCGGTGTCGGGGTAGGTGTACTTCGAGTCCAGCGGCAGCTTCTCCTGGTCGACCCGGTCGAGGCCCCACGTCGGGTTGTCCTGCGTGCCGGTGGCCCGGGCGACGGCGTCCTGCTCGACGTAGGCCACCGCCGGGTCGGCGGCGAGCCTGCGTGCCTGCGCCTCCTCCATGGTGACCGAGAACCCGCGGACGGTCGCGCTGTAGGTCAGCTCGACCCGGCCGCCGTACCGGGCGGCGAGCTGCCCGGACTGGAGCTGGACCTGCTGGCCCACGGCGGCGTCGTCGCGCAGCACGACGATGTAGCTGCCCTCCACGGCGCCGGGCCCGCCGACGCCGAGGACGGTGCCCTCCGGGGGCGCGGCGCCGTGGCCGGAGCCCGCCCAGGCGAGGAGCAGGGCCCCGGTCGCCAGGCAGGCGGTGACGACCCGTCGCCGGGTCGGGCGGTCGCGTCGCATGGTGGTTCTCCGTTCCACTCGGCCGCCCAGCGGGGGAAGGGTGAAGACCGGCGGCCACGTGGCACCACCTGCGGGTGACCGGTGACCCCGAACGATCCGGGAGCCGTGCGCGGGGCTGCGCAAGTCAGCCCCGCGTCCCCGTCGCCGGCGGGGTCGGCCGGGGGCGGGGGCGCGGGTCGCGACGGGTCCTCGTCATGCTCGGTTGTCTACCCGCGCGGAGGCCGGCCATTCGCGCGGGCATGTCACCTGATCAGGGAAAACCTGTCACCTGGTCGGGGAACTCCGGCCACTCCGGCTGCCCCGGTAGGCCCGGTCGCGCAGGCGCGCGAGGACGGCGGGCGCGAGGGTGACGCCGGCGGGCAGGGCGCGCAGCGGGTCGAACGGCTCCGGGTCGTCCACGTCCGACGGCCGCACGACGAGCGTGCCGACGGGCCGCCACGGGCCGCTCACCTCCAGCGTGAACCGCAGCTCGTCGGGCAGCTCGTCCAGGTCGGCCGACCCGGCCTGCCCCGGCTCGGGCACCGCGGCCAGCCACACCGCGCGGCCGTGCCGGCGGAACGGCGTGATGCTGCCGTAGCGGGCGCTCGACCAGGTGCGGGTGGGTCGGGGCAGGACGCGGGCGAACGACGTGGACAGCAGCACGTCCCACGGTCCGGGCAGCCGGAACGCCACCCCCAGCACGTCGGGCAGCCCGCCGGGGGTGCCGGCGCCCTTGGACAGCCGCGCGACCACCTCGGTGACGCCCTCGGGCAGCGGCAGGGCCGGGTCGAACGTGGTGGTCACGGTGGCCGTGCACCAGCGCCCGCGCGGGTGGAACGCCCGCGCGCCCCGCCCGCGCGCCAGGGCGCGGAAGGCGGACGCGACCACGCCCCACCGCCCGCCCGTCACCGGTTCCCCGGCCGCCGCGGCTTCCCCGGCCCTCGTGCGTTCCCCGGTCGTCATCCGTAGTTCCCCGGTCCTCGTCCGTTCCCGCTCGTCGGTTCCCGCTCGTCGGTTCCCGCTCGTCGGTTCCCGCTCGTCGGTTCCCGCTCGTCGGTTCCCGCTCGTCCGTTCCCGCTCGTCGGTTCCCGCTCAGGCGCTCCCGCTCAGGCGCTGCGCGCGACCGGGCTGCCCTTGAGCGCGAGGCCGAGCGCGACCATGCCCGCACCCAGCCCGAGGTGCAGCCAGTCGTCGGCGTCGTTGAGCGGGACGAAGTTCGCCGCGCTGCCCTTGTCCACGACCAGGCCGTAGAACCACAGCACCAGGTACACCGAGCCGCCGCCGATCAGGTAGCCCCGCGCGCCGAGCACGGTCCGCGCCAGCAGCAGGCCGACCGCGCCGAACAGCAGGTGCACCAGGTTGTGCAGCACGGACACGTGGAAGACGCCGAGCAGGTGCGCGCCCGAACCCGGTCCGGCGAACGCGATCCGGTCCAGGTGGGCGGTGATGCCCGGGACGAACCCGAGCAGCCCCACCAGCAGGAACACGGCCGACACCGCGATCGCCGCACCGCGCACCGGGTGCGGAACGTGCGTGGTGGTGCTCATGCGCTCGTCCTCATGCGCTCGTCCTCCCGGGGTCACCTCGCCTGGGACGGTGGTCCCGGCTCGGCTACCCGACGGGGCGGCGGTGAAACGGCGCGGCCGGTCGCCGCCGATCCCACGTCCGGGTAACGCGGGAACAACCGGTCCAGGTCGGTGCGCTCGAACACCCGCCGGACGTGCGGCGGCACGGCGGCCAACCGCAGCCAGCCACCCGCGCGCTGCGCCCTGGCCCGCGTGCGCACCAAAGCGCTCATCGCCTGCGCGCCGCAGAACGCGACACCGGACATGTCGAGCACGATCCGGTCCCGCCCCTCCGTCACCAGGCGGTCGAGCTTGTCGAGGACCCGGCGCGCGCCGGGCAGGTCCAACTCCCCGGTCGCCACGACCACCGCGCACCCCGTCCGGTGAGTCTCGACCGACAGCGCCAGCATCGCCGTTCCCTTCACGCCACCCGGCAGTACTCGTCATCGGCCTGCGCGCCCAGTTCGAGCAGCAGCCCCTCCCTGGTGGACCAGGGGCAGATCTCCACCACGTCGTGGCCGGTGGCCACCATCAGCGCCTCGGCCACCAGCGCCCCGGCCGCCGACTGCTCGGCGCGGTGCCGTGAGATGCCGGGCAGGCGGGCGCGCTTCGGCGCGGGCATCCGGGCCAGTCGCGGCACCCAGTGGCGCAGGTCGTCCAGGCGCAGCGAGCGCGGCACGAACGGCCCCTCGTGCTGGGGGCGCGCGCCGGTGAGGCGGGCCAGCTGCTGGAACACCTTCGAGCAGCCCACCGCCCGGTGCTCCGCGGAGGACACGTCGCGCGCCACGTCGTCCAGGGCGGCGCGCACCTTGTTCAGGACCTGCCGGCGGTCCACGACGAGGCTGCGGGTCAGCGTGCGGGCGCCCAGCGGGAGCGAGCGGGTCAGCGTCGGCGAGATGCCGTCGCCCGCGGCGACCTCGACCGTGCCGCCGCCGACGTCCAGCACGAGCAGCGGGCCGGCGCCCCACCCGAACCAGTGGCGCGCGGCCACGTACGCCAGGCGCGCCTCCTCGTGGCCGGGCAGCACCCGCAGCACCGTGCCGGTGCGGCGGGCGACCTCGGCGATCACCTCGGCGGAGTTGCCGGCGTCGCGGATGACGGAGGTCGCGAACGGCACCACGTCGACCACCCCCGCCCGCTCGGCGGTGCGGCGGGCCGCGCGCACGGCGGCCACCACCCGTTCGACGCCTTCGGGGATCAGTCGGTTGTGCCGGTCGAGGAGCCGGTCGAGCCGCAGGCGGGTCTTGTGCGAGAGGACCGGGTTCGACGGCGAACCGTCGACCACCACGAGGTGGGCGCTGAAGCACCCGACGTCCAACACCCCGACCTGGGTCCGTCTTCCGGACATCCGTCACCGCCGTTCGCATGAGAGGGGCAGTGGGGGTTGCCCACTGGTGGGTCGGGTGAAACCTGATTGGGTGACTTGACTGTGGGTAGTGGAAGACTATGAGTACATCGGAGAACCGCCCGCTGGCGGTCGTGACGGGCGCGTCGCGGGGGATCGGCCTGGAGCTGGCGCGGGTGTTCGCCGCCGAGGGCTTCGACCTCGTCGTGGCGGCGGAGGACCCGGCGGTGGAGGACGTGGCGCGCGAGCTGTCGGCGGGTGGGGTGCGGACCGAGGCCGTGCGCGCCGACCTGGCCTCGTACAGCGGCAACGAGGACCTGGTGGCGGTGGTCGAGCACCTGGGGCGGCCGGTGGACGCGCTGGCGGTGAACGCGGGCGTCGGCATCGGCGGCGACTTCGTCGACGACAGCGACCTGCGCGCGCACCTGCGGGTGGTGGAGCTGAACGTCAACTCGGCCGTGCACCTGGCCAAGCGGCTCGTGCCGCCGATGGTGGACCGCGGTACCGGACGGGTGCTGTTCACCTCATCGGTGGCGGCCACGGCTCCCGGACCGTTCCACTCCGTGTACGCGGCGACGAAGGCGTTCCTGGCGTCGTTCTCGCAGTCGTTGCGCGAGGAGCTGCGGGACAGCGGCGTCACGGTCACCGCGCTGATGCCGGGGCCGACCGACACCGACTTCTTCCGCCGCGCGGGCATGGAGGACACGAAGATCGCGAACGGGCCGAAGGACGACCCGGCGGAGGTCGCGCGCGAGGGCTTCGACGCGCTGATGGCCGGCAAGGACCACGTCGTGGCGGGCTCGCTGCGCAACAAGGTCCAGGCGACGGCGGGCCGCGCCCTCCCCGACCCGCTCAAGGCCCGCACGATGCGCACCATGACCGAACCGGGCAGCGCCCCCTCCTAACCGCGAGTCATGCACTGACGACCCGCGAGTCATGCATCGGCGACCCGCGAGTCATGCGCTCGCGACCCCTGTGTCATGCACTCGCGACCTGCGTTCCGGCGCCGAGTGCATGACACGAGGGTCATAAGCGCATGACTCGCGGGTCGCGAACGCATGACTCGCGGGTCATAAGCGCATGACTCGCGGGTCAGGTGGGGGTGGGTTCGTCGCCGATCAGTTCGCGGTACTCGTCGACCTCCTGGGGCGTGGGGTCGATCGGCGCCTCTTCGGCCAGTTCGTCCGGGTCTACCGGTTCTTCGGCGGTCGTCATGGCGTCCGGTTACCCGGTGTGCGGCGGACCGAACGGGGTAACCGGGAGGCCGTGAGCATCCACGCCCGACGGGACATCCCCGCCCTGCCCGACCTGGTCTTCAACGCCGCCGCCGATCCCTCGCGGCTGGCGTCGTGGCTGCCCGGCCCGCACGAGGTGGTCGGCCGCACGGACGACGTGCTGATCCTGCGCGACGGTGAGGGCGACGGCCAGCGGCAGGTGCAGCTGGCCGTCGACTACGACCAGCTGCTGCTCACGTGGGAGCCGTTGGCCGACGAGGGCTGCCGGGGCGAGCTGCGGGTGTCGCTGGCGGGCGCGGCGGGCAGCGTCGCCGAACTGCGCGTGGACGACTGCGCCGACGAGCAGTTCGCCGCACGCTTCCTGGAGGCGCTGGCCGACGAGGTTGAGCAGAACCTGACCGCCGGCTGATCATCCCGGGGTGACGCCCCGCACCCGTCCCGCCCGACCGGACGAACTGCCCCTCCTGCCCGAGGTCGAACGCGCCTCCGGCGAACCGTTCCGCGACCACGGCATGCCGGAGGTCGCCGACGACGACCCGATGCCGCTGAGCACCCTGGAACGCCTGCACGTGTGGGTCGCGGTCGACCCGCACCCGGTCGCCTGGATCGCCGCCGAGGAGCTGGACGGCGCCGCGCACGTCGAGCAGGTCAGCGTCCACCCCGCGCACGCCCGGCGCGGCATCGGCGCGGCCCTGCTCGACGAGGTCGGGCGGTGGGCCGCCGCGCGCGGGCTGTCCGGCCTGACCCTCACCACGTTCCGGGACGTCCCGTGGAACGCGCCCTACTACCGGCGGCTCGGGTTCCGCGAGGTCACGGACCCGTCGCCGGGGCTGCGCGCGGTCGTGGCGGCCGAGGCGGCGCGCGGCCTGGACCCGGACACGCGGGTTTGCCTGCACCGTCCGCTCCGCGCGGACCACGGGGGGTGATACTGAGGGGGTTGACCCCCACCGCCCGGAGGTTGCCCCCGTGGTCGATTTCGTGCACGAGGCGTTGCTCTACCGCGATGACGAGCAGTACCTCGCGGGAGCGGTGCCGTTCGTGCGCGACGGCCTGGCCGCGGGCGAGCCGGTGCTGGTCGCGGTGCCGCGGCGCGGCATCACCCTGCTGCGCGGCGCGCTGGGGCCGGCGGCCGACCACGTCGAGTTCCTCGACATGAGGCAGGCCGGCCGCAACCCGGGCCGCATCATCCCCGGTGTGCTGGCGGCGTTCGCCGACAACTCGTCGGCGGCGCGGGTGCGGATCGTCGGCGAGGCGGTCTGGCCGGAGCGCACCGAGCTGGAGTACCCGGCGTGCGTGCAGCACGAGGCCATGGTCAACACCGCGTTCGAGGACCGCCCCGCGTGGATGCTGTGCCCCTACGACGCGTCCGCCCTCGCCCCGCACGTCGTGCGCGACGTCGAGACCACTCACCCGGTCGTGGCGGACGGTGGGCGGCGCAGGCCGAGCACGGGCTACCGGGAGCCGTTCCTCACCGCCGAGGAGTTCAACCGGCCGCTGCCCGAGCCGCCCGCCGACGCCACCACCTGCCGGTTCGACCTGGACGCGCTGGCCGACGCGCGCCGGCTGGTCGCGGGGTTCGCCACCGCGACCGGGCTGTCCGCCGACCAGGTCGAGGACCTGGTGCTCGCGGTCAACGAGCTGACCACCAACAGCGTGGTGCACGCGGGCGGCACGGGCACGCTGCTGGTGTGGCGCGAGGACGACGTGGTGGTCTGCGAGGTCCGCGACACCGGCCGGCTGGACAACCCGATGGTCGGCAGGCACAACCCGGGCGCGCGCACGCCCGGCGGCTACGGCGTGATGCTGGTGAACCTGCTGTGCGACCTGGTCCGGGTGCACGCGCACGGCGACGGCACGGCCATCCGCGTGTACGTCGGCCCGCCGGCCTGACGCCCGGCGGGTGCCGCGCCGTCGGCGTGCCGAAGCGGTCGCGGTGTGTGCTTGACCACGAACCGGCCCCGGATGTCCGTTTTGACCGGTTGCGGAGCGTGCTTCGGGCGGAAGTGGCGGCGCCGTGCGGGTGACGCCCGGCAGAATCGAACGGGTGACTCCCGCACTCCTCCTCGCCCACGGGGCCGGTGGCACCGTCCGGGCGAACTTCAGCCCGCTCATCCCGACGCTGTCGCGCAAGCGGAAGGTCCACGCGGTGGACTTCCCCGGCTCGGGGGCGACACCGCGCGCGGCCGGCCCGCTGGACCTCGACGACCTGGCCGACCGGCTCGTCGCCGCCGCCGACGGCGAGGAGCGGTTCGCGGTGGTCGGGTTCTCGATGGGCTGCGCGGTGGCGGCGCGCGTCGCCCGGCGCTACCCCGACCGGGTGACGGCCCTGGTGCTCACCGCCGGGTTCGCCCGCATCGACGACGAGACGCGGGCCCGGATGGCGGAGTGGCGGCGCCTGCTGGGCGGCGACCGGGCCGAGCTCGCCCGGTTCCTCGTGTCGATCGCGGTGGGCGAGCCCACCCGGCGGCGGATGACCGCCGAGCAGCTGGACGGGTTCCTGGAGCTGGTCGCGCTGACCGTCCCGCCCGGCTCGGCCGAGCAGGTGGCCCTGGTGGAGAGCGTGGACCTGACCGACGAGCTGCCGTCGCTGGACGTGCCGACGCTGGTCATCGGCACCAAGCACGACCGGATGATCTCGCCCGGCACCACGCGCCGGCTGGCCGACCTCATCCCGGGCGCCCGGTGGGCCGAGCTGGACAGCGGCCACGCGCCCGCCGTGGAGGCGCCCGCCGCGTGGGCGAGGCTGGTCGAGGAGTTCCTGGACGAGGTCGGCTGACCTGTTTGCCCGTGGTCCGGCCGGGTTAACCCCCGCCCATGACCAACACGCTCGTCCTCGACGTCGACGGGACGTTGGTGGACACCAACTACCACCACGCGGTGGCCTGGTTCCGCGCGTTCCGCCGCTTCGACATCACCGTGCCGACGTGGCGCCTGCACCGCGCCATCGGGATGGGCGGCGACAAGCTGGTCGCCGCCGTCGCGGGCGACCACGTGGAGCGCGAGCGCGGTGACGACCTGCGCGGCGCGTGGGAGGCCGCGTTCGAGCCGATGCTGGCCGAGGTCCGCCCGCTGGAGGGCGCGCACCGCCTGGTCGCCGCCGCCCTGGAGCAGGACTTCACCGTCGTGCTGGCCAGCTCGGGCAAGCGCCGGCACGTCGACCACTACGTGAAGCTGATCGACGCGCCCGGCGTGGTGTCCACGTCCTCCGACGACGTCGAGGAGAGCAAGCCCGCGCCCGACCTGATCGAGGTGGCGCTGAAGCGGGTCGACGGCGACGGGCGGGCCGTGGTCGTCGGCGACTCGGTGTGGGACTGCGAGGCCGCCAGGCGGGCCGGGCTGCCGGTGGTGGCCCTCCGCACGGGTGGTTTCGGCGAGGCCGAGTTGCGCGAGGCCGGCGCGTCGGCAGTCTACGAGGATCTCGACCGGTTGCGGGCGGACCTGACCGACCTGCCCATGGCGTAGGAGGAAGCGTGCGGATCGGCTACACCCTCATGACCGAGCAGGCCGGCCCCCGCGACCTGGTGCGGCACGCCGCGCTCGCCGAGCAGGCCGGGTTCGACTTCGAGGTGATGAGCGACCACTACTCGCCGTGGCTCGACGAGCAGGGGCACGCCCCGTACGCGTGGAGCGTGCTGGGCGCGGTCACCCAGGCCACCAGCCGGGTCGAGCTGATGACGTACGTGACCTGCCCGACGGTGCGCTACCACCCGGCCGTGGTGGCCCAGAAGGCCGCGACCGTGCAGCTGCTGTCGGGCAACCGGTTCACCCTCGGGCTGGGTGCGGGCGAGAACCTCAACGAGCACGTCGTGGGTCGCGGCTGGCCGCCGGTGAACGTGCGGCACGAGCTGCTGCGCGAGGCCGTGGAGATCATCTCCACGCTCTTCGACGGCGGGTACGTCAACTACTCGGGTGACCACTTCCGGGTGGACTCGGCGAAGCTGTGGGACCTGCCGGAGCAGCGCGTGCCGATCGCGGTGGCGGTGTCCGGCCCGCAGTCGGTGCGCACGTTCGCGCCGCTGGCGGACGCGATGGTGGCCACCGAGCCGGACCCCGAGCTGAGCAAGGAGTGGGACGTCTTCCAGAGCGGCGGGTCGCGCAAGATCGGGCAGCTGCCGATCTGCTGGGACCCCGACCGGGAGCGGGCGGTGGCGCGGGCGCACGACCAGTTCCGCTGGTTCGCGGGCGGCTGGAAGGTCAACGCCGAGCTGCCGGGCACGGCCGGGTTCGCCGGGGCGACGCAGTTCGTGCGGCCCGAGGACGTGGCCGGGCAGATCCCGTGCGGTCCCGACGTGGAGCCGGTCGTCGAGGCGGTGGCGAAGTTCCGCGAGGCCGGGTTCACCGACCTGGCGCTGGTGCAGATCGGCGGCGACCACCAGCAGGAGTTCCTGGACTTCGCCAAGGGCGAGCTGCTACCCGCCCTGCGCTGACCACCGCCCCGGGGTCGCTACTCCCGGCCGTTGTCGTTGCCCTTCCCCCTGCCCGGCGGCTCCGGGACGACGACGACCGGCGCGGGGTTCGGGGTCCGGGCCTGGGTGGTGCCGGGGGCCTGGCTCGTGCCCTGCTCGGGCGGGGTGCCCTGGTCGGGGGGCGTCACCGGGGGGTTCGGGTTGGCGGTCTTCTCCGGCTCCCGCGCCTCCTCGGCCCCCTCCTCCCCCGGACCGGCCGGCGCCTCGCGCACGACGGTCACCGCGGACCGGTCGGCGGCCTGCGGCGCGACCGCCCCCGTGGTGGCCGGCGGCACGGCGGCGACCGGGCGCACGTCCGTGGTGGACGTCGTGCCACCGGGCCGGCCCACCTCGTCCGCGGGCCGGGTCGGGTCGGCGAGGTTCACCGCGGCCAGCACGACCAGCGCCGCCGCGGCGGCCACCGACCCCGCGACCAGCACCTTGCCGCGCAGGCCCCGCGCGTGGTGGTCGGGGCGGTCGCGCGGGGGTTCCCGGTCGTCGACCGGGTCGTCGGCGACCACGAGCCCGGTCAGGGGCGGCACGTCCGCGCTGGCGCGCTCGGCGAGGGCGAGCAGCCGCTCGCACTCGGCGGCCGACGGCCGGTCGGCCGGGTCGGGGGCGGTCATCGCGGCGAGCACCGCCGTCCACTCGGCGGGCAGGTTCGCCGGGACGCGCGGCGAGCGGTGCAACCGGGCCAGCGCGGCCTCCGTGTCGCCGCCGGGGTACTCGGAGCGGCCCGTCAGGCACTCCAGCAGCACGAGGCCGAGCGCGTAGACGTCGGCGGCGGGCGACACGTCCGCGCCGCGCACCTGCTCGGGCGCGAGGTAGCCGGCGGTGCCGACCAGCACGCCGGACCGGGTCACCCTGGTCACCTGGGCCTGGAGCGCGAGGCCGAAGTCGGCTAGGTAGGCGCGCCGCCCGGCCGGGTCGAGCAGGATGTTCGACGGCTTCACGTCGCGGTGCACGACGCCGTGGTCGTGCACGTGGGCGAGGACGCCCGCGACCTGCGCGCCGACGTGCGCCACGACGGCGGGCGGCAGGGGGTCGCGCATCCGGCGGCGCAGCGTGCCGCCCTCGACGGGCTGCATGACGAAGTACGGCCGGCCGCGGTGCAGGCCCGTGTCGTAGACCTCGACCAGGCCGGGGCAGCTCAGCTCGCCGAGCACCCGGGCCTCGCGGTCGAGCCGGATGCGGTCCTCGTCGCCCGCCTGGCCCAGGAAGAACTTGACCGCGACCCGGCGGTCCAGCAGGGTGTCCCGGCCGCGGTACACCTCGGCCATGCCGCCGGAGCCGTACAGGGGGCCCAGCGAGTACCTGCCGTCGACCAGCTCGCCGGTCAGGTCACCGTCCCACATCCGGTAGAACCTCCACCGCGTCGACGCGTCCTCGGAACGGCGGAAGTTACCGGCGACCGTTCCGACTGGCCACAGCCTTCACCGCTTCGGGACCCCGATACCCGTACAAATGCGGGTACAAACCACCCGTTCGTACGACGTTGTTCGGGTTACCGAACGCCGGTTCCGCCCACCCGGGCGACCCCGGCCCCCGGCGCGGTGGCCCCTCCGGGGACTGTCGCGGCGGTGCCCGCCCACCCTACTGCGCGGCGTGCCTACTGCGCGGCGTGCAGCGCCAACCAGAGTTCGGCGCGGGT
Source organism: Saccharothrix sabaoui (assembly GCF_051756985.1). Taxonomy (NCBI): domain Bacteria; kingdom Bacillati; phylum Actinomycetota; class Actinomycetes; order Pseudonocardiales; family Pseudonocardiaceae; genus Saccharothrix; species Saccharothrix sabaoui. The sequence goes on along the minus strand of NZ_JBPKJK010000067.1, from coordinate 30,943 downwards.
CCCCGCGGCGTCCAGCGAGCGGCCCAGCAGCTGCTCGGCGCGCCGCACGCGGTTGCGCACGGTGTGCCGGTGCACGCCGAGCCGGGCGGCGGCGGGGTCGGCCTGGCCGTGGTGCGACAGCCACACCCGCAGCGTCTCGCGCAGCACGTCGTCCAGCGGCGCGAGCAGCTCCCGCGCGTGGGCCCCGGCACCGGGCCCGAGCAGGCCGGACGCGGCCACGTCCTCGAACCGGTCGACGCCCTCCTCCAGCGCCCGCAGCGCCTCCCGGTAGCCGCGGGCCACCTCGGTCGGCCCGACCGGTCGCGACGCGGCGGCCGGCACGTCCAGCTCGCGGGCCAGCACGACGACGCGCCCGTCCACCTCGGCCCAGAACCCCGGCGGGTCGGCGGGCGCGCCGCGCAGCACGAAGACGCGGAACGGCGGTTCGGGCAGCCCCTCGACCTCGGCCCCGGCCAGCAGCAGCCGGAACCGCAGCTCCCGGCGCACCGCCTCGACCTCGGCCGACCGGGCCAGCGCGAGGGTGAGCAGCGACGCGGCCACGTTGACCACGCCCGCGTCCAGCACCGGGGCGGCCACGGCCAGGTGCCCGTGCCCGGCCAGGGCCTGCACGCCGACCTTGCGGTCCCCCTCCCACCAGGTGGCGCTCCCCGCACCAGGCGGCTCCCCCGGGCCCGGCAGCTCCCCCAGGTCCGGCGGGTCGCCCGCGACGTGCACGGGCGCGCGGCGCGCGTCGAGCAGCACGACCGCGCCGCCGACGAGCCGGGCCAGCGCCTCGACCACCCCGGCGGGGCCCCGCGCGACCGCCGCCCTGGTCAGCACGCGGTGCGCCTCGTTGACCCGGGCGACCGCCGCCCAGGCGGCCCGGGCGACGGCCTTGGTGATCGCGATGAACGGCGTGGCGCGCGGCACCTCCAGCAGCGCCAGCCCGGCGTCCCGCGCGGCGCGCACCAGGTCGGCGGGCACCTCGTCGTGGCTCAGGCCGGTGCCGAAGCCGAGGCCCACCACGCCCGCCGCGACGAGCCCGCGCACGTACTCGTCGGCGGGCACCGGCGCGAGGCCGGTGGTGAGCAGCAGCTCGCCGCCCTCCAGGAACGGCGCCGGGTCGGCCAGCTCGGTGCTGTGCACCCAGGCGACCTCGCGGTCCAGCCCCGCGCCCACCAGCACGGTCAACCCGACCTCGCGGGCCAGCTCGCCCACCGTCAACGACATGGACACTGTGTACACGCCACTGGCCACAACGGCGAATGGCCGCACCCGCCCGGCGGGATCATGCTGGTGGCATGACGAGACTGCGCACCGAGGTCCCCGGTCCGCGCTCCCGGGAGCTGGGCGAGCGCCGGAGGGGCGCCGTGGCGGCCGGCGTGGGGTCGACGCTGCCGGTGTTCGTCGACCACGCCGAACCGGGCCTGCTGGTCGACGTGGACGGCAACCGGTTGATCGACCTGGCGTCGGGCATCGCGGTGACCGGCGTCGGCAACCCCGCGCCGCGCGTCGCGGCGGCCGTGCACGAGCAGGTGGACCGGTTCACGCACACGTGCTTCATGGTCACGCCCTACGAGGGGTACGTGGAGGTGTGCGAGCGGCTGGCGGAGCTGACGCCGGGCACGCACGAGAAGCGGTCCGTGCTGCTCAACTCGGGCGCGGAGGCCGTGGAGAACGCGGTCAAGATCGCCCGGCACGCGACCGGCCGGCCGGGGGTCGTGGTGTTCGACCACGCCTACCACGGCCGCACGAACCTGACGATGGCGCTGACCGCCAAGGAGATGCCCTACAAGCACGGCTTCGGGCCGTTCGCGCCCGGCGTCCAGCGGGTGCCCGGCTCCTACCCGCTGCACGACGGCCTGTCCGGTCCGGAGGCCGCGCGGCGGGCCGCCGCGGCGGTGGAGCGGCCGGACGAGGTGGCGTGCGTGGTGGTCGAGCCGATCCAGGGCGAGGGCGGGTTCGTGGTGCCCGCGCCGGGGTTCCTGGGCGAGCTGGCCGCGTGGTGCCGCGAGCACGGCGTGCTGCTGGTGGCCGACGAGGTCCAGACCGGGTTCTGCCGCACCGGCTCGTGGTTCGCGTGCGACCACGAGGGCGTGGTGCCGGACCTGGTGGTCACCGCGAAGGGCATCGCGGGCGGCCTGCCGCTGTCCGCCGTCACGGGCCGCGCCGAGGTGGTGGACGCGGTGCACGTCGGCGGGCTCGGCGGCACCTACGGCGGCAACCCGATCGCCTGCGCCGCCGCCCTGGGCGCGATCGACACCATGCGCGAGCTGGACCTCAACGCCGCCGCGCGCCGGGTCGAGGCGGCGGTCCTCCCCCGCCTGCGCGCCCTGCCGGGCGTGGTCGAGGCGCGCGGCCGGGGCGCGATGCTGGCGGTGGAGCTGGGCACCGCGCGGGACGCCGCCCGGGTCGCGGCGCACTGCCACGCGGCGGGCGTCGTCGTGCTGACCTGCGGCACGCGCGGGAACGTGCTGCGCCTGCTGCCCCCGTTGACCATCCCGGACGACCTGCTGGCCGAGGGCCTGGACGTGATCGAAGGAGCGATGCAGCGGTGACGACGCCGTACTGGGTTGCCGGTTCCCCCGCCGAGGGCGGGGACCGGGTCGAGGTCCGCACGCCGCACGACGGCGCCCTCGCGGGCGTGACGTCGAACGCGTCGGCGGCGGACGTGGAGCGGGCCGTGGCCGCCGCGCACGCCGCGGCGGGCGGGTTCGCCGCCTTGCCCGCGCACGCGCGCGCCGCCGCGCTGGACCACGTGTCGCGGCGGCTGGCCGAGCGGGCGGACGAGGTGGCGTCGCTGATCACCGCCGAGTCCGGCAAGCCGGTGAAGTGGTCGCGCGTCGAGGTGGCGCGGGCGGTGTCGACGTTCCGGTGGGCGGCGGAGGAGGCGCGGCGGTTCTCCGGCGAGCTGCAGCGGCTCGACACCGACCCGGCGGCGAACGGCAGGCTGGCGCTGGTCCGGCGCGCACCGCGCGGGCCGGTGCTGGGCATCGCGCCGTTCAACTTCCCGCTGAACCTGGTGGCGCACAAGGTCGCGCCCGCCCTCGCCGTGGGCGCGCCGATCGTCGTGAAGCCCGCGCCCACGACCCCCCTGGTGGCCCTGCTGCTGGGGTCGCTGCTGGCGGAGACCGACCTGCCGGCGGGCTCGTGGTCGGTGCTGCCGCTGCGCAACGAGGACGCGGGCCGCCTCGCCGAGGACCCGCGCCTGCCTGTGGTGTCGTTCACCGGCTCGGGCCCGGTCGGCTACTCGATCCTCGACCGCGTGCCGCGCAAGCACGTCGTGCTGGAGCTGGGCGGCAACGCGGCGGCGGTCGTCTGCCCGGACTGGGACGACCTCGACTTCGCCGCGTCGCGGATCGCGTCGTTCTCGATGTACCAGGGCGGGCAGTCGTGCATCTCCGTGCAGCGGGTGTACGCGCACGCCGACGTGTACGGGGCGCTGGAGGAGGCCGTGGTGGCGCACGTGCGGCGGCTGGGCACCGGCGCGCCCACCGACCCGTCCACCGACGTCGGCCCGCTGATCACCGAGGCGGCGGCCGAGCGGGTGGAGTCCTGGGTGGCCGAGGCGGTGGCGGCCGGCGCGCGCGTGCTCACCGGCGGCACCCGCGACGGGGCCTCCTACGCCCCCACCGTGCTCGCCGACGTGCCCGCGGGCTGCCGCGTCGTGGACGAGGAGGTCTTCGGCCCGGTGGTCTTGCTGGAGCGGGTGGCCGACGTCGACGAGGCGTTCGACCGCGTCAACGCCTCCCGCTTCGGCCTCCAGGCCGGTGTGTTCACCCACGACGTCCGCCTGGCCTTCCGCGCCTCCGCGCGCTTGGCCGTGGGCGGCGTGATCGTGGGCGACGTGCCGTCGTTCCGGGCGGACCAGATGCCGTACGGCGGCGTGAAGGAGTCGGGCACCGGCCGCGAGGGCGTGCGCGCGGCGATGGACGACCTGACCGAGCAGCGCGTCCTGGTGCTGACCGGCCTGGAGCTCTGACCGACCGGTCACCCCGCCGCTCCGCCGATCGGGTCACGCGATCGGCGGAGCGGTTTTCGCTGTGCCGTACCACGAACCCTGTGATCTGTGTCACCCAATAAAAGCGCGCGGCCGTGACGGACGGTCACCCGCGCCCGACTGTCACCCGAACCGCTCATCCCCCGCTGTCACGTCCGGAGGCTCGACCGGACCAGCGGCGACGTTCCGTCACAACGGTTTCCGCACGAGCACGGGTCGATTGGACATCTCCACTAGGTTATTCCCATCTCGTGACGCATATGGGCGCATATGGGATGCATATGTATCGAACGAACACGGTGTTGACGCGCGCTTCGGGCAACCGGTGTTACGACTGCACGAGGTAAGCCGAAAACCCTAACGTGGAGCGCGAACCGGGGCCATGCTGACAGGGGGCCGACCTGCGCACAGAACGCTCGAACGGGGGACCACCGATGGTCCACGCGGACGACAACGGCGGCCGGGGCCTGCTCATTCCCCTGGTCGACGCGCTGAGTCGCGTTCCCGTGCTGGCCGACCGCGCCAGCCGCAATCTCGTCATCCGCATGGTGTCCGCAGAACTGCGGGAGACGCTGCTGGTCGAGGAGCACCCGACGGCCACCGGGCACCTGTTCAGCCTGGCCGAGGTGTGCCAGCAGAGCCCCGAACGGCTGGCCGCCCTCGTGCGGGTCGTGACGAAGTTCGAGGCCGATTCGCACGCGATGACCGAATTGCGCCGGATCATCGCCGAACTCACCCCGCTGGACCTGTTCCCGACCTCTGAACGGGCGAGGTTGTTCACGTTGCTCTCCGGGGTCGTCGTGCCCGACATAGCCGACATCTACCGCGCGGTCGCCGGCCCGACCGCGCCCGGCCTGTTCGGACCCACCACCTATTTCGAGGTCTTCCGCGTTCTGGAAACGCTCAATGCCCGCCCGGATGGAATACCGAGGCCATTGGTCTTCGTCGAACACCTCGCGGCGAAGGTGCGCACCGAACTCGCCATCGAGCTGCACCGCTGGAACGAGGCGCAGGCCGAGCGGATGGACCGGCTCGACGAACTGCTCCTGATCCGCCGGGGCCTGCGACCGGACGTCGCCGAACCGCTCACCCCTCCCGTCGGCGCGCCCGCGTACCTGGTGGTGCGGATAGGCCGCGAGGGCCCGACCGGCGACCGCTACCGGGTGTCGCACTGGCGGCAGCTCGGCGAGCCGCAGGAGTGGTCACCGCTGCACGGCGAGGACGTCGTCGGCACGCTGGACAGGGTCAAGCAGGCCGTCGCCGCGCTGGTCGAGAAGGTCGAGGACGACTGGGCGCAGTACGGCCCGGACATCCGGATCGAGTTCGTCCTGGACTACGAGAACCTCAACCTCGACGTGGACCAGTGGCCGTGGGAGAACGACCCCTTCCTGGCCCAGCCGATGGGCTGCCGCTACCCGGTGGTGGTGCGCAGCCTGGAGCGGATGACGACGCGGCGCTACCACCGGGAGTGGCGGCAGCGCTGGGACGAGCTGGCCCGCCAACTGGCGGGGGCGCGGACCCTCGACCGGGCCGCGACGTGCCGGGCGCAGTCGGGCGCCGAAGCGGGGCTGCGCGCGTTGCAGACGCGGTTCAACCGGGAACGCGGGTTGGTGTCGCTGGTGCTGTCCGCGCCGCCGCGCACCGGGGCGACCGGGCGCGACGAGGTGGCGGTCGGGGTCAAGGCGGGGGTGCCGCTGATCCTGTGGCACCGCGACGACTGCGGTTCGGCCGAGTTCGCCGACCTGGTCGAGTCGCTGCTGCACGACCAGGACGAGGACCACCTGCTCGAACGGGTCCGGTTGGCCCGGACCACGGCGTACGCGGAAGGCCCCGCGCGGCGCCACGTCGGCCAGGCGCTGACGGTGCTCTACGACGACCCCCGGCGGCTCGTCGTGCCCAGCAGCCCGGGGCCCCCGGAGGGGGTTGCGGTATGAGCCAGGCACACGTCGGGGGTCCCGTCTACCGCGGCACGGGCGAGGTCGCGCGGACCCCGGTCACCGACCTGCCCCCACCGCCGCCGTGGCGCACGTTCACCGGCACGGGCACCGCCTCGCGGCCCGACGACGACGGCGGCGAGGGCGACCGCCGCGTCGGCGCCGTGCGCAGCGTCCCCCGCACGCCGCAGCCCGACGAGGTGGCGATGGTCAACGCCGCGATCCGCCTGCGCCGGCCCCTGCTCGTGACCGGCGCGCCGGGCACCGGCAAGTCCTCCCTGGCCTACCTGGTCGCCCGGGAGCTGGGGTTGGGCCCGGTGCTGCGCTGGGCGGTGACCAGCAGGACCACGCTCAAGGACGGCCTGTACCTCTACGACGCCATCGGCCGCGTGCAGGCGGTGGGCTCGGGCGACCCGGACTCCGGCATCGGCGACTACGTCCACCTCGGCGCGCTGGGCACCGCGCTGCTGCCGCACGACCTGCCGCGCGTGCTGCTGATCGACGAGCTGGACAAGGGCGACATCGACCTCCCGAACGACCTGCTCAACGTCTTCGAGGAGGGCGAGTACGAGATCCCGGAACTCGTCCGCCACGCCAAGCACGAGGCCGAGGTGGAGGTGCTCACCGCCGACCGCGGCCACACCGCCACCGTGCACCACGGGCTGGTCCGCTGCCGCGAGTTCCCCGTCGTGATCATCACCAGCAACGGCGAGCGCGAGTTCCCGCCCGCCTTCCTGCGCCGCTGCCTGCGGCTGCACGTCACGCAGCCCGGCCGCGAACAGCTCGGCCAGATGGTCGCCGTGCACTTCGGCGACGCCCACGGCGTGGACCTCGGCCGGCTCATCGGCGACTTCCTGCACCACCGCGACGACGTCGGCACCGTGTCCGCCGACCAGCTCCTCAACGCCGTGCACCTCGCGACCTCCGGCGCCTACCAGCAGGACGAGGAGTGGACCGAACTGCTCAAGGCCATCTGGCACCCCCTGTCGGCGGAGGCCGGATGACCGGACCGCGCGACGGGACACCGGTGCGCGAGGTGCTGCTCCAGCACCTCGACGCCACCGACGGCCGCGTCGAGGAGCTGCGCACCGCGGACCTCACCCTGCGCGAGGTCCGCGACTCGCTGTGGCTCGCCCGCACCACCCCCGCGCCGCCACGACCCCCGACGCACGACGCACGACCGGTCCCGTCACCGCCGGACCGCCCCGACGAGCCGACCACCGGGCCGCTCGAACCGCCCGAGGACCCCGGCGAACCGCCCGCCCGCGAACCGGTCGCCGCCGCGCCCGGACCCGACCCCGACCGCACCGGCCTGCAGCGCTGGACGCCCACGCCGACCACGATGGCCCGCGCCGACCCGGTCATCACCCTCGACGGCGCGGTCAGCGCCGTCTCCGCCTGGCCCACCGTCCCGGCCCTGGCCGAACGCCGCGGGATCAGCCGCGCCCTGCGCCCGCTGACCCGCCGCCGCACCTCCCCCCGCGTGCGGGTCCTCGACGAGGAAGCCACCGCCGTGCGCGCCGCCCAGGACCACCTCTGGCTGCCCGAGTGGCGCGACGCCCCGTGGCGGCGCTTCGAGGTCGCCCTCGTCGTGGACACCACCGTCGCCGCCGAGATCTGGCGGCAGACCGTGCACGAGTTCCGCGACCTGCTCGAACGCCAGGGCTTCCGCGACGTGCGCACCTACGAGCTCGACTCCACCGGCCCCGACCCCGAGCACGTCACGCTGTGCTCCGAGGGCGGCACCACCCACGCCTGGCCCTACCTCGTCGACCCCGCGGGGAACCGCATCGTCCTGGTGCTGACCGACACCGTCGGCCGCGCCTGGCACAGCGGCGCGGTCGGCCACGTCCTGCACCACTGGGGCCGGCACGTGCCCGTGGCCGTGGTGCAGACCCTCGCGCAGCGCCTCTGGTCCTGGGGCGGCCTGCCCACCCGCCGCATGAAGCTGTCCGCGCCCGCGCCCGGCGCGCCGAACCACCGGCTGCGCGTCGCCGGCGCGGACACCCCGGCCACCCCCGTGCCCGTCCTCGGCCTGTCCGCCGAGTGGATGACCCAGTGGGCCAGGCTGATGACGGCCCCCGGCGCCGAGTGGGTCGAGACCACGGCGGCCCTCGTCGTGCCCCGCACCGAACCCGCCCCCGAACCCGAGGCCGAGGAACCGCTCCCCGCCGCCGAACGCGTACTGCGCTTCCGCACCTACGCCTCCGTCGACGGCTTCCACCTCGCCGGCCTCCTCGCCGCCACCCCGCTGAACCCGCGGCTCATGGGCCTGGTGCAGCGCGTGCTGCTGCCGGGCTCCGACCTGTCCGCGATGGCCGAGGTCATGCTCGGCGGCCTGATGACGCGCCTGCCCGGCGTGGACGGCGACACCGACGCCGTCGCCTACGACTTCGACGCCGGCGTGCGCGAGGAGCTGCTGTCCACCTCGCGCCGCTCCGACACCGCCCGCGTCGCCCGCGTGCTCGACCAGTACGCCGGCGACGGCAACGAGGCCCTGCGCAACTACCGCCTCGCGCTCGACGAGCCCGACTCGACCGAGGCCCTCGCCCCGTCGGCGGAGAACCTCCCCTACCTCAAGGTCCAGGAAGCGGTGTTCCGCGCGCTCTCCGGGCCGTACTCCCGCAGGTCGCGGCGCATCGCCGCCGCGATCGGACTGGACCGCCGGCGCTCGGCCGGCGACGCGGACGACCACCCCCCATCCAGTGCGGAGCACCACTTGACCAGTACGAAAACCCAGCCCGCCCACACGGCTGGGTCGCAGCCGTTCGAAGGAGAAGACATGACCTCTCCCGGAACGTCGTCGTTCACCGGCGATCGGCTGCCCGGCGGCACACAGCCGCAGGTGTGGGGTCACGTCCCGCTGCGCAACCCCGACTTCGTCGGTCGCGGCGAGCTGCTCGAACAACTGCGGTTGCGGCTGAGCGAGGCGGGCCCGACCGCGGTGCTGCCGGAGGCGCTGCACGGCATGGGCGGCGTCGGCAAGTCCCAGACCGTCGTCGAGTACATCCACCGGCACGCCGGCGAGTACGACGTCGTGTGGTGGATCTCCGCGGAGCGGGACGCCCAGATCAAGGCGAACTTCGTGGAGCTGGCCAACCGGCTCGGTGTCGCCGCGTCCGGGGCCGCGGACACCGCGGTGCCCGCCGTGATGGAGGCGCTGCGCCTGGGCCAGCCGTTCGGCAGGTGGATGCTGGTCTTCGACAACGCGGACCGCCCGCAGGACGTCCGGCGCTACTTCCCCGCCGGCAACGGCCACATCATCGTCACGTCCCGCAACTCCGACTGGGCCGGGTTCGCCCGACCGGTCGAGGTGGACCTGTTCACCCGCGAGGAGAGCGTCGAACTCCTGCACCGCCGGGGCGGCGACCTGGACGACGCCGAGGCGGACGCCCTCGCCGAGGCCCTGGGCGACCTCCCGTTGGCCGTGGAGCAGGCCGCCGCGTGGCGCGCGCAGACCGGCATGCAGGTGTCGGAGTACCTGGAGCTGCTGTCCCAGAACCGCACCGAGCTGCTGGAGTCGGGCACCTCCAGCGAGGACCAGCTCCCGGTGGCGGCGGCGTGGAACGTCCCGCTCAACCGCCTCAAGCACGACCACCGCGCCGCCCTGGAACTGCTCCAGGTGTGCGCGTTCTTCGGCCCGGAGCCCATCTCGCAGCAGCTCTTCCGCGGCGTGCGCGACGCACCGGTGCCCGAGTCGCTCGGCGACGCGCTGCGCGACCCGATCAAGCTCAGCCGGGCCGTGCGCGAGATCAGCCGGTACAGCCTCGCGAAGATCGACCACCGCGCCAACGCCCTGCAACTGCACCGGTTGGTGCAGACCGTGCTCAAGAACCAGCTCGACGAGACCGGGCAGGACGAGATGCGGCACGCCGTGCACGTGCTGCTGGTCAACGGCGACCCCGTCGACCCGGACTCGACCGCGAACTGGCCGCGCTACGCCGAACTCCTGCCGCACGCGATCGTGTCGCGCGCGGTCGACTGCCCCGACCGCTGGGTGCGCGGCCTGGTCACCAACCTCGTCCGCTACCTGCTCAACGCGGGCGACTTCGACGGCGCGCGGGAACTGGCGTCGCAGGCCATGGAGTCCTGGCGCGAGTCGTTGGGCGAGCGGGAGTTCGACACGCTGGAGATCACCCGGCGCTACGGCATCTCCCTGCGCAGGCTGGGGCGCCTCACCGAGGCCCAGCAGCTCAACGAGCGCACGCACCAGCTGTTCCGCGAGGTGGTCGGCGACGACCACGAGAGCATGCTGAACATGCTCGACACCATCGCCCTCGACCGGCGCGCGCAGGGCTACTTCGCCGAGGAACTGGACATGCGCCAACAGGTCTACGACCGCGCGGTGCGCATCCTCGGCGTGGACGACCCCACCACGTTGACCTACGCCAACAACCTGGCCAGCTCGTTCCGCCTCATGGGCGACTACGCGCGGGCGCTGGAGATCGACGAGCTGACCCTGGGCCGCCGGGCCCAGGTCCTCGGGCAGGACCACTCCCTCACCCTGGCCAGCCGCAACAGCGTCTACATGGACATGCGCGAACTGGGGCGCTACGTCGACGCGGCGAAGCTCCAGGACGAGGCGCTGGTGGTCCAGCGCGAGCTGTTCGGGGACGACCACCCGCGGGTCATCGGCGCGAACCGCAGCCTGTCGGTCGCCCTGCGGAAAGCGGGTGAGCACGAACGGGCGAAGGCGCTCTCCGAGGACTGCATGGTCCGGTACCGGCGCCGGCACGGCGAAGACCACGAGGACACGATCACGGCGCGGATGAACCTCGCCATGGACCTGCGGCACCTGGACGACCTGGACGGCGCGCTGACCCAGGCGACGCGGAGCTACGAGCGCTTCAAGCGGGTCATGGGCGAGAGCCACCCGTTCACCCTCGTCGCCGGGATGAACCTGGCCGTGACGCTGCGCCTGCTCGGTGAGGTCGGCGAGGCGCTCGACCTCGACCGCGACGTGCACGCCAAGCTGGCCGGGGTGTTCGACACCGACCACCCCTTCACCCTCGTGGCGGCCACGAACCTGGCCAGCGACCTGGCCGCGACCGGCGACCACGCCGGTGCCAGGAAGATGGACGAGGACACGCTGGAGCGGTCGACCCGCGTCCTGGGCGCCGAGCACCCGTCGACCCTGGCGGTGGCGCTGAACCTGGCGATCGACCTGGCCGAGCTGGGCGAGGAGAACGAGTCGGCGGTGCTGCACGCCCGCACGGTCACGTCGTTCCGCAAGGTCCTCGGCGACGAGCACCCGGCGACGGTCGCGGCCACCCAGTACGTGCGGGCCAACTGCGACGCGGACACGATGCAGTTCTGACCCACCGGTCACCTGGTGGCCCGGTCGAACCAGCCCACCAGGTCCACCGGCGGTGGCGGTGCGCCCGTGCGCGCCGCCACGCCCCGGTGGACGGCCCGGACGAGTTCCGGGGCGCGGCGCAGGGTCGGGGAACCGAGGGAGAGGCCCAGGCCGGCCCAGGCCGCGACGTCGTGCGGTGCCGCGTCGAGCCGCGCGCCCCACCCGTCGACCGCCGCCGCGCGGTCACCGCGCAGGTGGGCGAACTCCGGCCCGCCCCCCGGCCGCAGGCGGTCGTACTCGTCCGGGTCGAGCGCGCGCAGCCTGAGCAGCGCCGCGAGCAGCGAGTCGCCGGAGGCGGTCGAGGGCACGACCTCGCCGCGGCCGGCCGCGCCGCGCGCCGGCCGTCGTCCCAGCCAGGCGTCGACGGCGTCCTCGACCTCGTCGCCGTCCGGGCGCACGTGCCGCAGGCGCCAGGTCGTGGCGTGCTCGGCGGTGAGGTCGGCGACGGCCGCCACCAGGTCCGGCGGCAGGTCGCCCGGTTCGCACGCCGCCAGGCGCACGGAGACCGCGGCGACGAACCGCCGGCCCAGGTCGGTGAGCTCGACCGCACCGCGCAGCCCGGCGATCGCCGCACCGACCTGGTGGGCGCGCAGGGCGAGGCCGAACTCGGCCCGGCGGGTCGGTGACGCGGGTGCCCGGCCGCGCTGCACGTGCCAGAACTCGACGACGCTGACGAACGCGTAGACGCCGTGCAGGAGGCCGTCCACGGGCCGCGGGTCGTCCCGCCACGGCGCGTAGAACCTCGGCCACGCGTCCTCCTCGTGCAGGCGCACGAGGTCGAGCAGGGCGTTGACCTTGGAGTGCTGGAGCTCGTGCACGAGCGCTTCGCCGAACTCCGTCGCGGACCGCTTCGGCGACATGGCGACGGCGCCGAACGCCGCGGCCGAGGAGGCGGCGAAGACGTCCCGGCCGGCGGGGAGCGGGACCACCGCCGACAGCCCCGCGGACAGCTCCTCCGCCGCCTCGGGGTGCTGCGCGGTCAGCAGGTCCCACGCCTCGCCGAGCAGCTTGCGCCACTCGGCCCACTCGACCTCGTCCAGCGGGTCCGGCGGCACCGGGCTCGTGAACTCGCGGTACGGGTCGAGGTCGTCCACCACCACCTCGACCGCCCGGCCGCGCGCGGTGGCCCGGTGGCGCTTGACCGGTTCCCGGCGCACCGGCGCGGGCCGGCCCGCCACCTCGACCTCCACGCCCCCGGCCGCGGAGCGCAGCGTCGCGTGCCCCACCGGGAAGCGGTTCGGCAGCACGTACGCCCCCAGCGACGGCAGGGTCACCGCCCCGTGCACGACGGGCACGACGAGTTCGCACGCGAGCCCGGCCCGAACGGCCGCGGCGGCGACGACGGAGTGGAACCACCCCACCTCCGACCACAGCGGCGTGGCGTCGGCGACCGTGCCCAGCGCCTGGCGCAGGGCGCGGCTGAGCCACACCCCGACCGACGGGTGCATCAGCACGTCCTCGACGGCGTCCGGCGCGACCTCCTCCGCCCGCGCCAGCAGCACCCACGAGGAATCGAGGTCGGCGAACGGTCCCAGGCGGTCCTCGACGGCGGGAGCGGCGTCGAGCAACGCGCGCAACCGCAACCTGCGGACGCTGTACTGCGTTTTCCGCAAAATTGCCATTCCGGCCGCCGAGACCGAACCGGCGCAGATCTCCTCGAACACGAAACCCGGCAGCCGGTGGCCGCTCAGTCGGGTCGACCTCACACCGGTACCGGGAGCAGGTTCCCCTGCGACTGCTGCTGCACGGAATCACCCGCTCGGCCCCGGCGGAAGCGGTCCAGCGTCCGGTGAATCGCCCGGTCCAGCGCGGGGTCGTGCAGTGATCTCATCTCGGACAACGACGTCGAGGTCAGGTCCAACAACTCCGAGGACAGTTCTTCTGGTGTTTCCACCGCCATGTCGACCGCCTCCTGGTGCCCGCCCGAATCCATCATGCCCGAACGCGTACGCGTTCGGCAGCGGCCAGGCGGATATTCCCCCCACGGCCATCAGGTCCATTCCGCCGCGGGGAACGCGATGCGCGCCCCGGCGCAATGCACGGGCGTGCTCACGTGCACCACCGCGCCGCCTTCCGCCGGAGCACGGACACCGGGCCCCGCGCGCGGGTACGGTCGCCGATCATGGAGACGGTTCGGGTCACGTCGAGGGCCGGGCTGGCCGGCGCGGGGCTGCCGGCGGGACGTCCGGTGCTGGTGCTGGTCGGCGGCGCCGACGGCATGCCCACCGACGACGTGGACCTGCTGGAGCGGGTGCTGCGCGACCTCGTGCCGCTGCTGGAGGAGCACCGCGCGGTGGTGGTGGACGGCGGCACGGACGTGGGCGTGATGCGCGCCGTCGGTCGGGCTCGGGCGGCCGGGCGGGGGCGGTTCCCGTTGGTCGGGGTGATCGTCGAGGCGCTGGCCGGGGAGGCCGTGACCGAGCCGAACCACACGCACCGGGTGCTCGTGCCCGGCTCGGGCTGGGGTGACGAGGCGGCGTGGCTGGCCGAGGTGGCCGACGTGGTGGCGGGGCCGCGGCCGTCGTTGACGGTGCTCGCCAACGGCGGGGCCGTCGCGTTCGACGACGCCGAGCAGAGCCTGCTGCGCGACCGGCCCCTGGTGGTGCTGCGCGGCACGGGGCGCACGGCGGACGCCATCGCGGGCGGCGCGGACGAGCGCTCGGCGAGCGTCGCCGGGTCGCCGCTGACCACGGTGCTGGGCGCGGAGGAGCTGCGCGCGCACGTCGAAGGGGTGTTCACGGTCCGACCGGGAGGTACTGGATGACCGCGAGGGGCTTGGGGGACGAGGACCTGCCCGGCTTGTTCGAGGCGGCCGACACGGCCTCGGTGGACGGCCAGCGGCGGTACGTCCGCACCGTGCGATTACGGCTGCTGCTGGCCGTGCTGGCCGCCGCGACGGGCGCGGTGCCGCTGCTGGTCGGCCGGGTGGACGTGGCGGCGATCGGCACGGCCGTCGCGCTGGCCGCGGTGACCGTGACCGAGCTGAACCTGAAGGCCGCGCGCCCGGAGGACCGCTGGTACGACGGCCGGGCGCTGGCCGAGTCCGCGAAGAGCCTGGCCTGGAAGTACAGCGCGGGCGGCAGGCCGTTCGACCGGCTGGGCCCCCTGGACGCGCAGGCGGACGAGCGCCGGTTCATCCGGCAGGTGCACCAGCTGCTGGAGGACGCGCCGCCGACGAGCATCCGGCCGTCCCGGCGGCCCGCGGTGACGCCGGCGATGAGGGCGCTGCGCGCCGCGCCGCTGGCCGAGCGCAAGGCGGCCTACCTGAAGGCGCGGATCGTCGACCAGCAGGACTGGTACACGGCGAAGGCGGCGCGCAACGAGCGGCTGGCCGGGTGGTGGCGGGCCGGGCTGCTGGGGATCGAGGTGTTCGGCATCTGCGCGGCGCTGGCCAAGGCGGTCGGCGCGGTGACGTTCGACCTGGCGGGCGTGGTGGCGGCGGTGATCGCGGCGGGCACGGCGTGGATCAGCCTGCGGCAGCTGTCCACGCTGGCGCGCGCCTACACGTTCGCGGCGAACGAGCTGGCGATCGTGCGCGGCAGGCTGGAGCTGGTGGAGGACGAGGCGAGCTGGGCGGCGGAGGTCGCGGACGCGGAGGACGCGGTGAGCCGCGAGCACACGATGTGGCGCGCGTCCCGGACCCGCCCGGCGGGCTGACCGGCTGTCCCGCCCGGCGGGGTGACCGGGTGTCCCGCACGGCGGGGTGGCAGGGCTGCTCCCCCTCGTGCCCCGGCCCCCACCCGTTTTCGGGCGCGCGGGAACTTCACCCACCGGAGGACGGACCGGGAGCGCCCGGCCCGATCAGCCGCGGTCGCTTCTCGCGAGCGCCCCGGTCCAGGATCGCCACGTCCGAGGTTGCTCGTCCTCGTGATCCTGGAGGAACCCGACCTCCGCAGCGGTCAGCCCCGTCATCGGCGCCTCTTCCCGCGCCCCACGTCCCGGAGCCGGGTCCGGAGACCGCGAGGTCCGGGTGGACGGGACACCGGCGACAGGTCTGGACCTCTTAACGGTTGTCACCGGGCAATCACAGAGAGTATGGTCTAGACCTGCCGCCGCGTTTGGGTGAACGTCACGCTCGACCACCCAGCGCACCTCACGGGTTGGCGTTCGCCCGAGCGTCTTCGCCAAATCCGACAAGAGGAGTCCCTGACATGCCACTCCGTCGAAGGATCGCCGCGGTAGCGGCGGGCGTGCTGGCCGCCCCGCTCGTGACCGTCGCGCTGCCGAGCGCGCCCGCGTTCGCGCACGGCTACATCTCGTCGCCCGCGAGCCGCCAGGCGCAGTGCGCCCGGAACCTGGTCCCGTGCGGTGACATCAAGTGGGAGCCGCAGAGCGTGGAGGGCCCGAAGGGCCTGCGCAGCTGCAACGGCGGCGTCGCCCGGTTCGCCGAGCTGAACGACAACAACAAGGGCTGGAAGGTCGCCTCGACCGGCCGGACCGTCACGTTCAACTGGACCTTCACCGCGCGGCACGCCACGGCCAACTACGAGTACTACGTGAACGGCCAGCGGGTGGGCAACTTCAGCGGCAACAACCAGCAGCCGCCGGCCACCGTGTCGCACACGGTGACGCTGCCCTCGTCGGGTCGCCAGACGGTGCTCGCCATCTGGAACATCAGCGACACGTCCAACGCGTTCTACTCCTGCGTCGACGTGAACGCGGGCTGACCGCGGGTCCGGGTCGCGCCGTCGCGGCGGCGCGGCCCGGCACCCCGCCGCACCACCACCGGCCCCGCTGACGGGGCTCCGGGGACCGTGGCGCACGAGACAGGATTTTCCGTTGCACGCCACCGCGCACCTCGCATAAGTTCGAGGTACACGAGGAAGGAGGTGGTCCGAAGTTGCATAGCTACAGGACTCGTCGTGAGGTGGCTGTCCGCTAGGACCGGCCTTTCCCAAGGTGGTCTGGGCGAATCCCAGGCAGCCACCCGGCCCCCGTGACCCCGAGCCCAGTCCAGCTCGGCCCCGCGCTCGGCGTGGGGAAGCGGTCAGGGGGCCGTTTCACGTTTTAGCTCGTTCGTGGCAGTTGCGTCACACGAACGGGGATCAGGATGACGCGTACAGGTGGTCGTGCACGACGCGCAGGTCCGCCACGAAACCCCGGTACGCCTCGTCCCGGTCGGGGGCGCGCAGGATCGCCGACGGGTGGATGGTCGCGATCACCGCCTGCTCGCCGACGTGCTGGAGCGTGCCGCGCAGCTCGGTCACCTTCGCGGAGGGGCCCAGGACGGCCTTGGCCGCCGTCGCGCCGAGGCACACGACCAGGTCGGGCCCGATCCGCGCCAGCTCGGCCTCCAGCCACGGCAGGCAGGCCACGACCTCGCCCCGCGCGGGCGACTTGTGGATGCGCCGCTTGCCGCGCTCCTCGAACTTGAAGTGCTTGACCGCGTTGGTCAGGTAGGCGCCCTCGCGGTCCAGGCCGGTCTCGGCCAGCGCCTTGTCGAGCAGGCGACCGGCGGGGCCCACGAACGGTTCGCCCTCGCGGTCCTCGACGTCGCCGGGCTGCTCGCCGACCAGCACGAGGCGCGCGTCCTCGGGTCCCGTGCCGAACACGGTCCGCGTGGCGGGCGCGTGCAGGTGGCAGCCCTCGCAGGAGGCCGCCGCACGGCGGAGCGCCGCCAGGTCCGCGCCTTCCGGCACGAACTCGGCGGCGCTCGTGGAGTTCCTACTTGCCATTGCCGCGGAACGCGTCCTTGACCTTCTCCGCCGCCTGCTTGAGGGAGCCCTTGGCCTGCTCGGCGCGGCCCTCGGCCTGCCACTGCTCGTTGTCGGTGGCGTCGCCCACCGCGGCCTTGGCCCTCCCCTTGAGCTCCTCGGCCTTGTTGTCGAACTTCTCGTCGGCACCCATGGGCCGTGTCCCTTCGCTCGACATCCGTTCTCACGAACGGGGTACCCGCCGCACCCGGCGGGAAACCCGGCGCCCGTCGCGCACGGCCGGCGACCCGCACCTGACCTCACGGCATCGCCGCAGGTCGGAGCCTTACCCAAGGCTGCGTGGCGTGGTCGGCTCGCCACGGAGGGGGCAGTCCAGTTGCAGCGGGCCACCCTCCCTCTACTACGGTGATCGTCTACGCGGTTGAAAAGCCAGCCGCAAGCCACCCCGGGAGCCCGCGAGGGCACGAGGGTCAGCGAGAGCTGTGGGCTTGCCGGTGTTGGCACCCGCGTGTCCACGACTCTCGCACTGCTGGCCTGGCTACCGGTACCGACGTGCGAGAGAGGAGCCCGACCGTGGTCGGGGACAACGGCCGAGACGATTCGCTGACCGCGCGGATCGCCAGCCTCGAGGCCGAGGTGGTGGGGCTGCGCAAAGCCGTGCAGACGCGCACGGTGATCGGTCAGGCCACGGGCCTGATCTCCGCCGTCCAGGGCTGCACGCCCCAGGAGGGCTTCCAACTGCTCGTGCGCATGTCGCAGCACCACAACGTCAAGCTGCACACGATCGCCCTGAAGCTGCTCGACCTGTCCGTCGAACTGGGGCCGCGCCAGGCTGTGCGCGCGGTGCACCACTCGGCCGAGACCAACGGGCGGGTCGCCGCGTCCGAGTGGCCGGGGGTGGACGTGGTGCACGCGGCGCGGCAGCTCGTCGCCGCCTACGACGCCTACGCGGCGGCGCAGGACTCCGGTGACGAGCAGGCCGAGGTGCGAAGACAGCTGGCCGACCAGGTGACCCTGGCCGGCCAGCTGCTGGCGGAGAAGCTCACCGAGGTCGGCTGGCTGCCCGAGGAGAGATGACGGCGAAGGAGTCGGCGGGCAGGTGCACCGCCCGTCCGACCACCTTCACGCCCTCGGAGGCCAGCAGCAGCTCCCCCGGCTCGACGTCGAGGTTCACCGCGGTGTCCGGACCCAGGTTGGCCGCGACCCGGAGGTCGCCCCGGTGCAGCACCAGCACCGAGCCCTCCTCGCGCACCGCGAACCGGTCGAGGCCCGGGTCGGCCAGCTCGGGCCGCGCCCGGCGCAGGCGGATCAGCTCCCGGTACGCGCCGTGCAGCTCCCGGTGGCCGGGCTCGGCCACCTCGTCCCACTCCAGGGTGGACCGGCGCACCGTCTCCGGGTCCATCGGGTCGGGCACCTCGGACTCGCCCCACCCGTGCCGGCCGAACTCGCGCCGCCGCCCGGTGCGCACGGCCTCGGCCAGCTCCGGGTCGGGGAACGAGGCGAAGAACTGCCACGGCGTGCTCGCCGCCCACTCCTCGCCCATGAAGATCATCGGCGTGTACGGCGAGGTGAGCACGATCGCCGCGCCCACCGCGAGCCGCCGCCACGGCACGGTCGCGGACAGCCGGTCGCCGGTGGCGCGGTTGCCGACCTGGTCGTGGTTCTGCAGGTAGGCCAGGAAGCGGTAGCCGGGCAGCCTCGGGTCGACCGGGCGGCCGTGCCGGCGGCCCCGGAACGACGACCACGTGCCCGCGTGCAGGAACGTCCCGCGCAGCGTCGTCGCCAGCTTCCCCGCGAAGTCGGGGTAGTAGCCGGAGGTGTCGCCGCTGAGCGCCACGTGCAGCGCGTGGTGCAGGTCGTCGGCCCACTGGGCGTGCAGCCCGTACCCGCCGGCCTCGCGCGCGGTGACCAGGCGGGCGTCGTTGAGGTCGGACTCCGCGATCAGCGTCAGCGGCCTGCCGAGGCCCGCCGACAGCGCGTCGACCTCGACGGCCAGCTGTTCGAGCAGGTGCACCGCGCTGCGGTCCACGAGGGCGTGCACGGCGTCCAGCCGCAGCCCGTCGACGTGGAAGTCGCGCAGCCAGCCCAGCGCGTTGTCGACCACGTACCGGCGCACCTCGTCGGCGCCGGAGCCGTCGAGGTTGAGGCCGGGGCCCCAGTCGTTGCTGCCCGCGAAGTACGGCCCGAACCGGTCGAGGTAG
Organism: Saccharothrix sabaoui; assembly: GCF_051756985.1. NCBI lineage: Bacteria > Bacillati > Actinomycetota > Actinomycetes > Pseudonocardiales > Pseudonocardiaceae > Saccharothrix > Saccharothrix sabaoui. The sequence goes on along the minus strand of NZ_JBPKJK010000067.1, from coordinate 11,819 downwards.
GCCCCGGACGGCCCGAGGTGGTTGTAGACCACGTCGAGCAGCACGGCGAGGCCCCGCGCGTGGCAGGCGTCGACGAACCGCTTGAACCCGTCGGGCCCGCCGTAGGGCTCGTGCACCGCGCCCCACAGCACGCCGTCGTAGCCCCAGCCCGCGGTGCCGTCGAACGAGTTGACCGGCATCACCTCGACGTGCGTGACGCCGAGGTCCACGAGGTGGTCGAGCCGCTCGACGGCCGCGTCGAACGTGCCGCCGGGCGTGAACGTGCCGACGTGCAGCTCGTAGACGACCGCGCCGGGCAGGGCGCGCCCGGTCCACGCGCCGTCGGTCCAGGCGAACGCCGAGTGGTCGTAGACGCGGGACGGGCCGTGCACGCCCCCGGGCTGCCACGCCGAGCGCGGGTCGGGCAGCGCCTCGCCGGAGCCGTCCAGCACGAACGCGTAGTCCGTGCCGGGCGCGTCCGCGCCGGGGACGTCGGCGTGCCACCACCCGCCCGCGCCCGCGGTCATCTCGTGGTCGCGGCCGTCGACGCGGACCTGGACGCGGTCGCGCGACGGCGCCCACACCGAGAAAGTCACTGGTCTCCTCGCACGAGCAGGGCCACCGGGTAGCGGTCCAGCAGGTCGGCCAGCCGGGGGGCGCCCGACAGGCCGGACCGGGAGGTGAGCACGTCGGTCCACTCCCCCGGCGGCAGCGGCAGCGCGGTGCCGCCCCAGCCGCCCGCGTCGGCCAGGCCCAGGGGCAGGCGGGTGGCGACCGCGACCACGCCGGTCCGCTCGAACGCGACCGCGTGCGCCGCGGCCGGTCCGGAGGCGGGCAGCGGCCGGTAGCCGCGGAACAGCTCCGGCCGTTCCCGCCGCAGCCGCAGCGCGTGGCGCACGACGTGCAGCTTGGCCGCGCCGGAGTCGTCGACGTCGGGCAGCCAGCCCCCGTCGAGGCGGGCCAGCAGCCGCCGCCGCACCTCGTAGTCGACGGGCCGCCGGTTGTCCGGGTCGACCAGCGACAGGTCCCACAGCTCGGTGCCCTGGTAGACGTCGGGCACGCCCGGCGCGGTGAGCTGCACGAGCTTCTGGCCGAGCGCGTTGGACCAGCCCGGCGCCACGACCCGGTCGACGAACGAGGCGACCTCGGCGGCCACCGGCCCGTCCAGCACCTCGTCGGGCCACGCGGCGACGGCGGCCTCGAACTCCTCGTCGTGGTCGGTCCACGTGGTGCGGACCTTCGACTCCTTGGCGGCCTTGTCCAGGTAGGCGCGCATCCGGTCGGCGGTGGTGGGCCACGCGCCGACCAGGGACTGCCAGGCCAGCGCGTTGAGCGACGGCTCGTCGATCGGGTGCGCGGCGGTCCACCGGCGCACGTGGTCGGCGAACTCGCCGGGGATCTCGGCGAGCACCGCGAGCCGGGCCCGCACGTCCTCGGACCGCTTGGTGTCGTGCGTCGACAGCGTCGTCATGGCGTGCGGGTGGGACGCCTCGCGCGCCGCCTGCCTGCGGTGGAACTCCTCGACGGGCACGCCGAACCGGTCGGGCGCGCCGCCGACCTCGTTGAGCGCGACGAACCGGGTGTACCGGTAGAACGCGGTGTCCTCGGTGCCCTTGGCCACGACCATGCCGGAGGTCTGCTGGAGCCGGGTGGCCAGCTCGCCGCCCGGGTCGGCGCGGACCTGCTCGTCCAGGGCGCGGGCCGCGGGCGACGTGGCCGAGGCGATCGCCGCCTCCCACGCGTCGAGCCCCTCGGGCAGGTAGGAGCGGTAGACCGGGAAGCCGACCATGACCTCGGCGACGGCGCGCTCGGCGGCGTCCCGGTCCGGGTGGTCGACCAGCGCCGCGATCCGCCGCACCTCGGCGCGCAGGATCGTGCGCGCCACCAGCTCGCGGGACTCGCGCTCCACGGCGTGGAAGTCCACGGGCACGCCCAGCTCCTCGGCCAGCGCGGTGAACCCGGCCTCGCCGGCGGGGTCGACGAACAGCCCGCACACCTCGCGCAGCGCGTCGTAGCCGGTGGTGCCGTCCGCGGGCCAGCTCGCGGGCAGCGGCTCGTCGGCGCCGAGGATCTTCTCCACGACCAGCCACGCGCCGCCCGAGCGCTCCCTGAGCCGCCGCACGTACCCGCCGGGGTCGGCCAGGCCGTCCGGGTGGTCCACGCGCAGGCCGGTGACCTCGCCCGCCGCCACCCAGCGCAGCACCTCGTCGTGGGTGGCGTCGAACACCTCGGGGTCCTCGACGCGGACCGCGGCGAGCGTGGTGATGTCGAAGAACCGGCGGTAGTTCAGCTCGGTGTTGCCGCGCCGCCAGAACACCAGGTCGTAGTGCTCGTGGTGCTCCTCGGAGCCCTCGTCGCCGGCGAACGGCAGCTTGAGCGGCCCCGAACCCCAGTCCACGTCGAAGTACTTCGCGTACACCGAGTCCCGCCCGTGCCGCAGGACGTCCTGCCACCACGGGTTGACCTGCCCGTCGTCCACGGCCATGTGGTTGGGCACGATGTCCAGCACGAACCCGAGGCCGGCGCGCCGGACGGCCTTGCTCAGCGCGACCCGCCCGGCCTCGCCGCCGAAGTCCTCGCGGGCCTTCGTCGGGTCGGTCACGTCGTAGCCGTGCGTGGAGCCCGGCACGGCCTCCAGCAGCGGCGACGCGTACAGCGCGCCCGCGCCCAGCGCGTCGAGGTAGTCGACGACGGCCTCCGCGTCGGCGAAGGTGAAGTCCGGCGTGAACTGGAGGCGGTAGGTGGCGGACGGCGGCGTCCCCTGCCCGCTCATTCCTGACCCGTCCGCTGGAGCACGACCAGGGACCGGGCGCGCAGCGCGAGCGTGCCGCCCGCCTGCACCGGTTCACCCTGGTCGGGGCTGGTCACCGCGCCGGTGGCGGTGTCGACCACGGGCGTCCACTGCACGCCGTAGCCCTCCTCCGGCAGGGTCACGTCGATGTCCTCGTGGTGGGCGTTGAACGCCACCAGGAACGAGTCGTCGAGCACCCGCATGCCGCGCTGGTCCAGGTCCGGGATGCCCTCGCCGTTGAGGAACACGACGATGCACTTGCCGAACCCGTCATCCCAGTTCTGCTCCTGCATTTCTTCACCCGAAGGTGTGAACCAGGCGATATCGCGCAGCTCGTCGCCCTTGCGGATGGGCTTGCCCGCGAAGAACCGGCGGCGGCGCAGCACGGGGTGCTGCTTGCGGAACTCGGTGAGCGCCGCGGTGAAGTCGACCAGGTCGCGGTTCTTCTCGGACAGCGTCCAGTCCACCCAGGACAGCTCGGTGTCCTGGCAGTAGGCGTTGTTGTTGCCCTGCTGCGTGCGACCCATCTCGTCGCCGTGCAGCAGCATCGGCACGCCCTGCGACAGCAGCAGCGTGGCCAGCATGTTCCGCTGCTGGCGGGCCCGCAGCTCGTTGACCTCGGGGTCGTCGGTGGGCCCTTCGACGCCGCAGTTCCACGACCGGTTGTCGTCGGCGCCGTCGCGGCCGTCCTCGCCGTTGGCCTCGTTGTGCTTGTCGTTGTACGAGACCAGGTCGTTGAGGGTGAAGCCGTCGTGCGCGGTGACGAAGTTGACCGACGCGTACGGCCGCCGCCCGTCGTCCTTGTAGAGGTCCGACGAACCGGTGATGCGGGAGGCGAACTCGCCGAGCGTGGCCGGCTCGCCGCGCCAGAAGTCGCGCACCGTGTCGCGGTACTTGCCGTTCCACTCGGTCCACAGCGGCGGGAAGTTGCCGACCTGGTAGCCGCCGGGCCCGACGTCCCACGGCTCCGCGATGAGCTTGACCTGGCTGACCACCGGGTCCTGCTGCACGAGGTCGAAGAACGTGGACAGCCGGTCCACGTCGTAGAACTCGCGGGCCAGGGTGGCGGCGAGGTCGAAGCGGAACCCGTCGACCCGCATCTCGGTCACCCAGTACCGCAGCGAGTCCATGATCAGCTGGAGCGTGTGCGGGCTGCGCACGTTCAGCGAGTTCCCGGTGCCGGTGTAGTCCATGTAGAACTTCTGGTCGTCCTCGACCAGCCGGTAGTACGCCTGGTTGTCGATGCCGCGCATGGACAGCGTCGGCCCCAGGTGGTTGCCCTCGGCGGTGTGGTTGTAGACCACGTCGAGGATGACCTCGATGCCGGCCTCGTGCAGGGCGCGGACCATGCCCTTGAACTCCTGCACCTGGCCCGCGTTGTCCCTCAGCGCCGCGTAGTCCTCGTGCGGGGCGAAGAAGCCGATGGTGTTGTAGCCCCAGTAGTTGCGCAGGCCCTTCTCGCTCAGGCCGTGGTCGGTGACGAACTGGTGCACGGGCATCAGCTCGATCGCCGTCACGCCCAGGCCCTTGAGGTGGTCGATCACCACCGGGTGCGCCAGGCCCGCGTAGGTGCCCCGCAACCGCTCGGGGATCTCCGGGTGCTGCATGGTCAGGCCCTTGACGTGGGCCTCGTAGATGACGGTCTCGTTGTACGGGGTGTTCGGCGGGCGGTCGTTCGCCCAGTCGAAGAACGGGTTGACCACGACCGACAGCGGCACGTGGCCCGCCGAGTCCTCGTCGTTGCGCTGGTCGGGGTCCCCGAACGGGTAGCCGAACAGCGACTCGTGCCAGTGCACCTCGCCCGTGATCGCCTTGGCGTACGGGTCGATGAGCAGCTTGTTCGGGTTGCAGCGCAGGCCGCGGTCCGGGTCGTACGGCCCGTGCACGCGGTAGCCGTAGCGCTGACCCGGGCCGACGCCGAGGAGGTAGCCGTGGTGGACGAAGCCGTCCACCTCCGGCAACCGCACGCGCGTCTCGGTCCCGTCGTCGTCGAACAGGCACAGCTCGACGTAGTCCGCGACCTCCGAGAAGAGGGTGAAGTTCGTGCCGACGCCGTCGTACGTCGCGCCGAGCGGGTAGGGAGTACCGGGCCAGGGCCGCACAGGGATTTTCCTCCGGACGAGCTGAGACGTTCCGACCCCTACCGTTCTAGGTCACGGTCGGCCGGCGTGCGACCTGACGAGCTGCCCGCGGGCCGCGACGAGCAGCAGCCTGGCCTCCTGGAGCTCCAGGTAGCGCAGGTGCTCCGCGGCGGCCTCGGCGCAGGCCACGGCCTGCGACAGGGCTTCGTCGGAACCCGCGTGGGTCCGCCGCAGGGCGTCCCGCAGGGACTCCTCGGCGTGGTGCGCGCCGGACCGGGGGTCGGCGAGGGTGGACGGGCGGACAGCCGCCAGGACGCGTTCGACGGCCACTTCGAGCGCGTCCGCGGGGGCCGCCGACGGGATCATCTGCTCGGGCAACTCGGGCACCAGCCCGGTGCGGGCCACCAACTCGGTGTTCACGGGTGAACGCCACCTCCAACCACTGCACGGGTGACTTCTGGACGATACTCCGCAGGTGGGGGGCCCGCGGTGACGCACGTGTTGCGGATCATCGGCCGCGTCCGCCCGCGAGGGCCGCCGCGACCCGGCGCACTCCAGGGTCGTCGAACAGGCCGTCCAGCGCGACCGGGAGCGGGATGCGCCAGTTGGGGTACTGGTCCGTGGTGCCGGGCAGGTTGGGCTGGCGGGTCTCACCCAGTGCGTCCTGGGGCGATGTCAGCACGAGCACGGAACGGGCCTTCGCGAGCAGGGCGTGGAACGCGGTAACCAGGTCATCGGCAGGCACACCCTCTTGCTTGAGCAGTTCGACCAACTCCGCGCGCTCGCGCGCGGCTGCCTCGTATTCCCCGTCGACGGGGCCTTCAAACTGCCCCAGTTCGGCCCGCACCCGAACGTGTTCCGCGGCCAGGAAACCGGCGGCCGTGGGCAGGTCGTGGGTGGAGATGCTCGCCATGGCCGACGCGGTCCACTTCTCCGGCGGGATCAGCGGGTGGTCGGGCAGCTCCCACTCGCGCTGGAACCACAGCACGGCCGAGCTGAGCATCCCGTCGCGGTGCAGCGCCTCGGTGACCTTCGGCTCGACCGTGCCCAGGTCCTCGCCCACCACGACCGCGTTCGCCCGGCTCGCCTCGACCTTGAGCACGGCGAGCATCGCGTCCGCGTCGTAGTGCACGTACGTGCCGCGGGTGGGCGGCTCGCCCGGGGGGATCCACCACAGCCGCCACAGGCCGGCCACGTGGTCGATGCGGATGCCGTCGGCGTGCCGCAGCACGCTGCGCACCACCTGGCGGAACGGCTCGTAGCCCTGCTCGGCGAGCCGGTCGGGCCGCCACGGCGGCAGGTTCCAGTCCTGGCCGAGCTGGCTGAACGCGTCGGGCGGCGCGCCGACCGTGACGTCGGCGGCGAACGCGTCGCGCACCGCCCACGTGTCCGCGCCGCCGGGGTGCACGCCCACCGGCAGGTCGTGCACGACGCCGACCGCCATGCCCGCGTCGCGCGCGGCCCGGCGGGCGGCGGCGAGCTGCTGCTCGCACAGCTCCTGGAGCCAGGCGTGGAACGCCACCCGCTCCGGGTCGGGGGTCGCGGTGGCGGGGTCGCGCTGCTCCTCGGGCCACTCGCGCCAGTCCGGGCCGTGCACCTCGGCCAGCGCGCAGAACCGGGCGAAGCCCTCCAGCTCGCCCTCGGGCGTCCGGTGCTCGACCAGCGGCCAGAGCAGCTCCAGGGCGCGGGCCTTGGCGGTCCACACCGCGTCGTAGTCGATCAGCTCGGTGTCGTTGCCCGGGTTGAGGGCGTCGATCTCGGCGCGCAGCTCCGGCGGGGCCGCGCGGTACGCCGGGACGTCCGACACCCGCAGGTAGAGCGGGTTGGCGTAGCGGCGGCTGGCCGGCGAGTACGGGGAGCGCTCGACCGGCGTGGTCGGGCTGACCGCCTGCACCGGGTTGACCAGCAGCACGCCCGCGCCCAGCTCCTCGGCGCTGCGCCGGGCCAGGGTGGCGAGGTCGGCGAAGTCGCCCATGCCCCACGAGTCGGCCGAGCGCGCCGCGTACAGCTGGAGCATCCAGCCCCACGCGCGGGGCACCGGGTCGAGCTTCGCGGGGGCGACGATCACCGTGCGGTCGCCCTGCCGGTGGTAGCCGACGGGCAGGGCGGCGGGCAGCTCGACCGCGCCGCCGTCCTCCAGGTCGACCGCGCCGGTCCCCCCCAGCACCTCGCCCTCGGTGAGCACCACCGTCCGGGGCGGCGGCTTCGGCGCGGCGAGCGCGCGCCGGACCGCCTCGGGTGTGGAGGCGTCCACGTCGAGTTGGGCGAGGACGGCCACCACGACGTCGGCGTCGACGTCCGCGCGGCGCTGCCCGGCGTCCTCGTAGTGGGTGGCCACGCCGTGTGCCTCGGCCAGTGCCGCGAGCTCGTCGTCCACGCTGGACAGCTTGGTCTCCTCTGCCGGTGCGCGGCCAGGCCGGTAGGGCCTGGTCACCCGATGGTTGCAGGAAGTTCTCGGTGGTTAATGACCCGGACGCGCGGTCGTCAAACCAGCGGTCCGGAGGAATCCCGTGCGACCAGTCGGGCGCCGGGCCGCTCGTGCTCCGCGTCCTCGCCCCGCAGGGTGGCCAGGAGGACGCGCACGGCGTGCTCGCCGCGCTCGCGCCAGGAGCCCTCGACGGCGGTGATGCCCATGGCCCGGGTCAGGTCGACGCCCTCCAGGCTGACCACCGACACGTCGCCCGGCACGGCCCGGCCGTCGCGGCGCAGCCGCAGCAGGGCGCCCAGCGCCACCTCGCCGCTCGCGCTGATCACCGCCGTGGGCAGGTGCTCGCCGTCGAAGAGCACCTCGACCACCTGCTCGCCGGCCGCGACTGTCGGCGACGACCACAGCGTCCACTCGGGACGCACCCGGAGGCCCTCGGCGACCAGGGCGGCCTCGTGGTGCTCGTCGACGTCCTCGCCGAGCACCAGCGCCACGTCGCGGTGCCCGAGCCGCGCCAGGTGGCGGGCGGCGAGGCCCAGCGCCTCGCGCGGGTCGTCGGCGCGGACCGCGACCACCGGCACGTCGAGCGCGGCCAGCGCGGCGTCCTCGGCCCCGGTGAGGCCCACGCTCAGCGCGAGCACGCCGTCGACCCGCCGGGCCAGCGGCAGCAGCTCGTCCTCGAAGAACCTGGTCCGCGCCGCCGCGTCGCGCAGCCCGTACAGCAGCACGTCGTACCCGGCCTGCCGCAGCGCGCCCTCGGCCCCGGCCAGCAGGTCGCCGCGCGCCACGTCCCCGGTGAGCACGGCGATCGCGTACCGCCTGCCGCCCGCGAGGCTGGAGGCGTCCCGGGCGATCGCGTACCGCATGCGCTTGGCGACCTCGGTGACGTACCGGCGGGTGGCCTCGGACACGCCGGGCTCGCCGCGCAGCGCCCGCGACACCGTCGCGGCGGACACCCCGGCGGCCCGCGCCACGTCGGACATGCTCGTCAACTTCCACCTCCCGGCCTGGTACGAGCCTAGCGAGAACCGTACGGTGGACCCGGCGCGAACCCCGCGACGTGATCGGCCCACCGGTGGAAGGACGTTCGTGACGAAGCCAGGAGACGTCGCCCCCGACTTCACCCTGCCCGACCAGGACGGCACGCCGCGCTCCCTGTCGTCGCTGCTGGCCGGCGGTCCGGTGGTGCTGTTCTTCTACCCGGCCGCGATGACGTCCGGCTGCACGGCGGAGAGCTGCCACTTCCGCGACCTGGCCGCCGAGTTCGCCGAGGTCGGCGCGCGGCGGGTCGGGATCAGCCCGGACGCGGTGGACCGGCAGAAGCGGTTCGCGACGCTGAACGACTTCGACTACCCGCTGCTCTCGGACGCCGACGGCGAGGTGGCGGCGGCGTTCGGCGTGAAGCGCCGCTTCGGACCGCTGCCGGTGAAGCGGCACACGTTCGTGATCGACACCGACCGGGTCGTGGTCGAGGTGATCAAGTCGGAGTTCGCCATGAACGCCCACGCCGACAAGGCGCTCGCCGTCCTCCGGGAGCGCGCCGCTCGCTGACCCAGGAGCCCGAGCCCAGGAGCCCGAGCCCCGGGCCCGACCCCGCAGCGCCTAGGGCCGCAGGCCGGCCAGCACGAAGTCCGCGATCTCGACGCCCAGTTCGGTGGGCGACTTCGGGCCGTCCGGCCGGTACCAGGTCGGCAGCTGGTTCACCACGCCGAGGGCGATCAGCACGGCGGTGTCGGCGGGGACGCGGTCGCCGAACACGCCGTCGCGCTGGCCCCGCCGCACCACGTCGCGGAACGTCTCGTGGTAGCGCCGCCGCTCGGCGCGGAACTCGGCCACCCGCTCCGCGTCGAGGCGGTGCATCTCGCGCACGAACACGGCGGTCTCGTCCACGCTCTCCGCCGTCGTCTCGACGAGGCTGACCAGGATGTGCCGCACGGTGGTGCCCGCGTCCAGCCCGGCGGCGACGATCGAGTCCAGCTCGGCCATCTGCCGGCCGATGAGGGAGCGGTAGATGGCGAGCAGCAGGTCGTCCTTCGACCCGAAGTAGTGGTAGAGCGCGCCCTTGGTGACCGACGCGGCCTCCACCACCTCCTGCACGGTCGTCGCGTCGAACCCCTTGGCCGCGAACAGCCGCACCGCCGCGGCGACGATCCGCTCCGGGGTGGCCCTGGTGCCCCGCGCCACCGGTCAGGCCCCCGGTGCCAGGGCGCGCACCAGGTCGAGCTGGTCGGCGCCGGTGGGCAGCAGCGCGATGACCGGCGTGTCCACCCCGTTGGCCCGGTACCGCGCCACGTGCGCCCGGCACTCGTCGACGCCGCCGTGCACGATCAGCTGGTCGACCACCTCGTCGGGGACGAGCGCGCCCGCGCCGCGCCGGTCGCCCGCCGCCCACGCCTCGTTCATGGGCCGCAGCGCCTCGCCGCGCCCCAGCCACTCGTGGAACGCCGCGTAGGCGGGCACGGTGAGGTAGGTGCTGATCAGCATCCGCCCCAGCGCGCGGGCCGCGTCGGCGTCCTCGGTCGGGCACACGAAGATCCGCGCGGCCAGCTCGCCCTCGCCCAGCTCCTCGCGCACCCTGGGCACGTCGTCCGCGCCGAGCCAGTTGGTGATGGCGCCGTCGGCCTCGCGCCCGGCCAGCCGCAGCATGCCCGGCCGCAGCGCCGCCAGCATGATCGGCACGGGCCGCTCGGGCGCGCGCTCCAGCCGGAAGCCGCGGACGGCGAACGTGTCGTACTCCCGCGTGACCTTCTCGCCGGCGAGCGCGGCCTTGAGGAAGCGCAGCGTGTCCCGGGTGCGCTTGAACGGCTCGCTGAACTCGACGCCGTTCCACCGCTGCACGATGGCGGGCGAGGACGACCCGATGCCCAGCACGAACCGGCCGCCGGACACCTCGGCGAGCGTGGCCGCCGTCATGGCCAGCGTCGCGGGGCCGCGCGTGTAGACGGGGGCGATGGCCGTGCCCAGCCGGAGGTCCGGCGCCCACTGCGCGGCCAGGGCCAGCGGCGTGAACGCGTCCGTGCCGGCGGTCTCGGCCGACCACACGTCGGTGTAGCCGAGGCCGGCCAGTTCGGCGACCAACTCCCGGTGGTCGAGCACGGGCACCCCGGTCAACGGCAGCGTGATTCCCCAACGGCCCACTGTTCGCCTCCTCAGCTCCGGGCCACCGTACCCCAGGTACCGACCAGTCGGTATGCCGGAGCGGACCCGCCGGGGACGCCGACGGGTCCGCTCCGGGACGGGGGGGTGAGGGGTCAGAGGGTGATGCCGCGCTCGCCGAGCCAGCCGACGGGGTCGATCTTCTGCGCGCCGCCGACCCACACCTCGAAGTGCAGGTGCGGCCCGGTCGACTGGCCGCGGTTGCCCATGGTGGCGATCTGCTGACCGGCCTTCACCTGCGCGCCCTGGGCCACGAGGATCTCGTTGACGTGCCCGTAGATCGTGATGGTGCCGTCGCCGTGCCGGACGCGCACCCACAGGCCGAACCCGGAGGCCGGGCCCGCCTCCACGACCACGCCGTCCTCGACGGAGAGGATCGGGGTGCCGATGGAGTTGGCGATGTCCACGCCGTAGTGGGTGTCGCCCCAGCGCGCGCCGAACCCGGACGTGAACGAGCCCTCGGCGGGCTTGACGGCCTTCGGCCGCGCCGCGACGGCGGCGGCCTCGGCGGCGAGCCGCACGTCCTCCGCGTCCTTCGCCGCCTGGGCGTCCTTCGCGGCCTGCTCGTCCTGCTGGCGCTTCAGGTCGGCCTGGCGCGCGGTGTAGCCGTCGGACGCCTGCCGGATGGCCTGGTCCACGTGCTGCCGCGCGTACAGCGCCTCGGACCGCATGAGCTTCGCGGTCTCCAGGCCGGGCTCGACGGCGTGCACCGTCCGGATCTCGGTGGCCCGCGGGGCGGCGCTGTGCGCCAGGGCGGCGGCCACGTCGGACCCGGCGCCGAGGGGGATGAACCGGGTGTCGTCGGAGCCGAGGCCGGTGGCCGCGCCGATGCCGGTGGTCAGGGTGCCGACCGCGACGACGGTGGCCGCCACGCGACCGCTCACGGGGAACCGGTCGCAGCTCACGCGGTGGGTTCCGGGTCGACCGGTGGTCCTCGGGGGCGCGGCGAACGCGCGGCGACCACTGGCCTGGGAGTGCCGTGCCAAGGTTGTGCCTTCCTGCATCGGGGAGCCCGGTCGGGACGCCTGGCGGGGGAACCGGGCGGAGCCGCTTTCGGGGAGCGACGCCGTGTCCCTTTGGTGACCGAACCGTGACATGCGGCAGGGAACGTAACCGGCCGTGACCGATGGAGGCAAGCTTTCGCGCAACTCCTGCGCCTGGATGGTGAGATACCCCACCGTTTATCACTCAGCGTGTTCAGATACGCGCTGGTTTCGCATAGTGCCGTTATCGAAGGTCGCGTCGGGAACCGAGAAGTGCAGGTAGGGCACCGCGTAGCACGGGTCGCCGCGCGCGTGGCGGGACCGGTGACCCGCCGTGGTCGGGCACACCCCGGACGAGGGGCGTCCCGGACGACGTTCGCGCAGGTCGGGACGGGTGCGGCGGC
>NZ_JBPKJK010000066.1:0-47286 GCF_051756985.1 Saccharothrix sabaoui | reverse complement strand
GCCCCCGGCAGGATTCGAACCTGCGCACCCGCCTCCGGAGGGCGGTGCTCTATCCCCTGAGCTACGGGGGCCGCAGCTACGGGGGGAAGCTTAGCGCACTGCCGCACGCCGGTTTCACCCCCTACCCTTTTGGGTTGTGGAACGGGTGGTTCAGGGCTTTGACCTGCGGCTTCGGGTTGTCGAGGGTGGGGTGCCCGGTGGGGTGCCCGTCGTGCTGGTGCACGGGTACCCGGACACGTCCTCGGTGTGGGACGAGGTCGCCGAGCGGCTCGGGCGGCGGTTCCGGGTCGTTCGGTACGACGTGCGGGGGTGCGGTGGGTCGGAGGCTCCCGGGGAGCGGGACGGGTACCGGGTCGAGGTGCTCGTGGAGGACCTGCTGGCGGTCGTGCGGGAGGCGGGGGCGCCCGTCCACCTGGTGGGGCACGACTGGGGCTCCGTCCAGGGGTGGGCGGCGGTGGCGGCGCACCCCGGCTTGTTCCGGTCGTTCGTGAGCCTGTCCGGGCCCGGGTTGGCGCACCTGGGGCGGGTGCCGGTCCGGACCAAGGCGCGGTCCTGGTACGTCGGGGTGTTCCTGGTGCCCGGGGTCGCGGAGGCGGTGTGGCGGGTCGGGTGGGTCCGGCGGCTGCTGCGCGCGGGGCGGCGGGAGCTGGTCAACGGGTTGGAGCTGTACCGGGCCAACGTGGGTCGGCGGTTCGAGCCGGTGGCGGTCGAGGTTCCGGTTCACCAGGTCGAGTTGGTTCGGGACCCTTTCGTGGGTCCCGGGCACCTGGACGCCGCGAAGCCCTGGGTTCGGCGGTTGACCCGCAGTCGGGTGCGCGCCGGGCACTGGGCGCTCCGGACGCACCCCGATCTCGTCGCCGAGCGCATCGGGGCGGCCATCGGACCGTGATCGACGGGTTGCACTCATGCGCATGTGACTATATTTTCCGAACCATGGGTCACGGGCATGGGCACGGGGTGTCGGCCGGCGGCGGGAACGGGGGCGGGCACGCCAGCAGCAGTGCCCGGCACCTCCGGCGGCTCTGGGTGGCGTTCGCCATCGGAGCGGTGTTCATGCTGGTCGAGGGGGTCGTCGGCATCACGACGGGCTCGTTGGCGCTGATCTCCGACGCCGCCCACATGCTGACCGACGTGCTGGGCGTGGGCATGGCGCTGGCCGCGATCGCGCTGGCGAACAAGGCGGGCACGAGCGGGAGCCGGACGTTCGGGCTCTACCGGGCCGAGGTGCTGGCCGCGCTGGCCAACGCGGTGCTGCTGTTCGGCGTCGCCGGGTACGTCGTCCACGAGGCCGTGGGCCGCTTCGGGAACCCGCCCGAGGTGCCGGGCCTGCCCGTGCTGCTGGCGGCGGCGGCCGGGCTCGTCGCGAACCTCGTGTCGTTCGCGGTGCTGCGGGAGGGCGCCAAGGAGAGCCTCAACGTCCGGGGCGCGTACCTGGAGGTGCTGGCCGACCTCGTGGGTTCGGTCGCCGTGCTGGTCAGCGGCGCGGTCACGCTGGTCTTCGGGTGGCGCTACGCCGACCCGGTCACGGGTGTCGCCATCGGGCTGTGGGTGCTGCCCCGGACCTACAAGCTGGCGGCGAGCGCGCTGCGCATCCTGTTCCAGCACGCCCCGGAGCGGTTGGACGTGAGCGAGGTACTGGCCGACCTCAACCGGCTGCCGGGGGTGGCGGAGGCCCACGACCTGCACGTCTGGACGCTCACCTCGGGCATGGAGGTCGCCTCCGCCCACCTCACGACGTGCCGGGGCGCGGACCCCGCCGACGTGCTCGAAGCCGCCCAGGACCTGCTCGCGCAGCGGTACCGGATCGAGCACGCCACGCTCCAGGTCGAACCAGGAGATTCCGCGCAGAGGTGCCGCGAAATCTCCTGGTGACCCGTCACCTCACAGTCCCGAGCACTGCCCCGAACGCGGGCCGCGCACGTCGTTCGCCCAGCCGTTGTTCACCGGCGCGGGGTTGCCGGCCAGGCACGACATCGGCCCGCCGACGGTGTTGCCGGCCAGCAGCGACCCGCCCTTGTTGCCGATCAGGCTGACCGGGCCGCGGACGTCGGTCCGCTCCAGCGCCACCGGGCCCGAGGCGCCGGTGATGCTGACCGGGCCGCCGACGCGGGTGCCGACGAGCACGACCGCCGCCGCGCCCGCCGCGGACACGGGACCCCGCAGCTCGCCGCCGAACACGTACAGCGACGCGCCCGCCGACACCGACACGGGACCGGTCACGGTCGCGCCGTCCACGCACGTCACGCCCGACCGCACCTGCAGCGGCCCGGTGTGCGTCCCCGTCACGGTGGCCGCGCACGTCACGAACGGCTTGGCCAGCAGCTCCACCTCGGCCAGCACGACCGGGGCCGGGAACTCCAGCCGGTAGTGGGCGTAGTGGCCGGGCCTGGCGACCTTGAACGACCGCGTCTGCTGCCGGTCCCGGAAGACCTCACCCGACCGCGAGTCCACGTCCACCCACGTCGTGCCGTCGTAGGACCCCTTGAGGACCCACGCGGACGGGTCGCCGCCCGCGGTCTTCGCCGAGGTCAGCGTGTAGAACTCCGCCTGCTCGCGGACCGACGGCGCGGCCACCTGGAGCCACGACAGCGGGCCGGACGTCGCCGAGGTGTCGTCCACCAGCGGCGCGACCGGGTCCGAGGACGTGACGGCGCCCGCGACCAGCACGTCCCGCAGCGGCTTGGGCGCCTCGTCACCGGTGGTCAGCGACGGCGGCGCGGCGTCGGCGCCGGTGGCCCAGCGGGACGGCGAGGCGCCCATCTCGAAGTCGAGCACGCCGCCGGAGGCGAGGGAGGAGTGGTCCAGGTACGCCTTGTCCCACTTCTGACCGTTGACCTTCAGCGACTGCACGTAGATGTTCTCCGAGCTGTTCTTCGGCGCGTTCACGACCAGCGACCTGCCGTTGTCCATCCGCACGGTGGCCTTGGTGAACAGCGGCGACCCGATCGCGTAGGTGTCGTTGCCCATCTGGAGCGGGTAGAAGCCGAGCGCGCTGAACAGCCACCAGGCCGACTGCTCGCCGTTGTCCTCGTCGCCGGGGTAGCCCTGGCCGATCTCGCTGCCCAGGTAGAGCCGGGACAGGATCTCGCGCACCTTCTCCTGCGTCTTCCACGGCTGACCGGCGTAGTCGTACATGTAGGTGATGTGGTGCGAGACCTGGTTGGAGTGGCCGAGCTGGCCCATCCGCACGTCCCGCGCCTCGGTCATCTCGTGGATCACGCCGCCGTAGGAGCCGGTGAACTTCGCCGTCTCGGGCGTGGCGAAGAACTCGTCCAGCTTCGACGCCAGGCCGTCGCGACCGCCGTAGAGGTTGGCCAGGCCCCGACCGTCGTGCGGCACCGAGAACGCCATGTTCCAGCCGTCGGTCTCGGTGTAGTCGTGGCCCCACTCGCGCGGGTCGTAGTCCTCGGGGGACTCGCGCCGGGTGCCGTCCGGCTCGCGGCCCTGGAAGAAGCCGGTCGCCGGGTCGAACATGTGCACGTAGTTCTGCGCGCGGTTGGTGAAGTACTCGTGGTCCGCGAGGTAGCGGGCCTCACCGGTCTGCTCGTGCAGCGCCTTGGCCATGTTGGCGATGCCGTAGTCGTTGACGTAGCCCTCGATCGCCCACGACATGCCCTCGCCGGTGGCGGTGGACGTGTAGCCGGTGAAGATCGAGGTCTCCAGGCCCTTGCGGCCCACGCCCGCGTTCGGCGGCGCGACGGTCGCGTTCTTCACGGCGGCGTCGTAGGCGGCCACCGCGTCGGGCAGGTCCACGCCCTTGACGAACGCGTCGGCGAACGCCACGTCGGAGCTGGTGCCGGTCATCAGGTTGGCGTAGCCGGGGGAGGACCAGCGGGAGATCCAGCCGCCGTCCCGGTACTGCTGCACGAACCCGTCGGCCAGCTCGGCGGCCTTGCCGGGGGTCAGGAGGCTGTACGCGGGCCACGTGGTCCGGTAGGTGTCCCAGAACCCGTTGTTGACGTAGATCCTGCCGTCCACGACCTTCGCGCCGGTCCGCGTCGGCGTGCCGGGTCCGGAGGGCTGCACGGGCGAGGCGTACCGGTACGCGGGCGCGGCGGCCGTGCCCGTGTTCTCGAAGCCCGAGTTCGGGTAGAGGTAGAGCCGGTACAGGTTCGAGTACAGCGTGGTCAGCTGGTCCTCGGTGGCGCCCTCGACCTCGACGGTGTCGAGCACGTCGTCCCAGGCGGCCTGCGCCCGGTCGCGCACGGAGTCGAACGTGTCCGAGGGGGACACCTCCAGCTCCAGGTTCTTCTTCGCCTGGTCCACGCCGATCAGCGAGGTGGCGATCCGCATCGTCACGGTCTTGTCCGACGAGGTGTCGAACGAGAAGTAGCCGGCCACGTCGTCGCGGCCCGCGCCGGTCAGCCTGCCGCTCGCGGTCACCGGCTTGTCCACGACGCCGTAGACGAACATCCGGGTCGCGCCGGTCGACAGGCCGCTCTTGACGTCGGAGAAGCCGGTCACCACGCCGGTCGCCGGGTCGAGGGACAGGCCGCCGCTGTTGTTGACGTTGTCGAACACCAGGTTCGAGGAGCCCTCGGTGAAGGTGAACCGGAACACCGCCGCGTGGTCGGTCGGCGCGATCTCGGTCTTCATGCCGTTCTCGAACGACACGCCGTAGTAGTGCGCCCGCGCGACCTCGTTCTCGTGCTTGAACGGCAGCGCGCGCAGCGCCCGGTCCGCGGTCGGCGCGCCGATCGTCGGCATGACCTGGAACGTCTGCCGGTCACCCATCCACGGGCTGGGCTCGTGGCTCGCGGTGAACGCCTGGAGCGTCGGCAGGTTGTCCCGGTTGTTGTTCTTCGCGTACTCGTAGAGCCAGCTGATCGAGCCCGCGTTCGTCATGGGCGACCAGAAGTTGAAGCCGTGCGGCACCGCGGTGGCCGGGAAGTTGTTGCCCCGGGAGAACGAGCCGCTGGAGTTCGTGCCCCGCGTGGTCAGCACCCAGTCCGACGGGCGGGCGCGCTCCACGACGGCGGGCGCGGACTTGACCGCGATGTCGTCGAACCAGCCGTTGAACCCGGCCGGGCCGTCCGGGTTGTCGTACGCGACCAGGACGCGCTCGATCGTCTTGCCCGCGGCGACCGAGCCGATGACGGACGCGACGCGGTTCCACTGGTTCGTGTAGAGCGACTTCGCCTCGCCCTGGCCCCTCGGGGACAGCTCGAAGCCGTGCTGGTCGCGCGCGCCGAGCTCGCTCAGGTAGGTGCCGTCGGAGAACGCCAGGTCGACCGCGGCGAACGTGGCCGGGTAGTTCAGGTCGTCCGTGGTGAACGACGGGAACACCAGGTAGGACAGCTCCGTGGTCCCCGTGACCGGGATGTCGACCTCGAACACCTTGTTGTACGAGTAGCCGCGGCCCTCGGCGGTGTGCGTGCCCTGGTAGCGCAGCGCGCGCACGCCGGTGAAGCCCGCGCCCGCCTTGGCGTTGTAGCCGCCGTTGGCGCCCTTGCCCACGGTGGTGCGCATGTTCTGCGCGGGCGGGGTGGTGGAGCCGTCGGAGAACTGCACCTCGGCCAGCTGCACGAGGTTCACGCCGCCCGCGTTCGCGGCGATGTCGAGCCGGTAGTGCCGGAACGCGGTGGTGTTCGCGAGGTCGTAGCCCTTGGTCTGGAAGCGCTCGGCGAACGCCTCGCCGGTGCGGGTGTCGAGGTCGGTCCACGTCGTGCCGTCGTCCGAGCCGCGCAGCACCCAGTCCCGGGGGTCGCGCTCGGGCGCGTCGTTGGCGGACGACAGGGCGTACCGCTTCACGGCCACCGGCTCGGCGAAGGTGAACCGCACCCAGCCGGTCGGCGTGAAGGTCAGCCACTTCGACGCGGTGGCGCCGTCGACGAGGTTCCCGGCGACCTCGCCGGACCCGCTGTTCTCGGAGTTCGCGACCACGTCGACCACGCGGTCGGTGACGTTGCCGGGGATGCCGGTGGAGTCGGAGCCGTCGACGCCCGAGGTCTTCGGGGTGCCGTCCGGCGCGGTCTCGACCGTGCTCAGCCAGGTCGGCTGCGGTTGCCCGTCCTCGAACGACGAGGCGAAGAGGGTCTCGCTCACGGCTGGCTCCCCCGGCTCCGGTGCGGCGGTCGCGGGGGAATAGCCTCCCACGCCCCCCAGCGCCAGCGCAGCGGTCGCCAGGACCACCAGCGGTCGTCTACTTCGCATGTGCCTCATCGCGCACGCCTCTCGCCTCGTACCCGGCCGATGTTTAGCGAAGCAAAAGGCCCTTGTGACATCGTTGTCAAGGGTGCCCCGTCAACTTGTCCGCAAGCCTGTCCGACCGCTGCTCCAACCGATCCACGCCCGTCGTCGGGGGCGCGCCCCTCGTGCCCGGGATGCGGTCACACTCCGGGCGTAGTCGAGAGTGCCTCACCTGCTAATTCACTCGTTTGTAGTAGGTGTAAACCGGCCGGTAATGACATAGCGTTACGTCACCTCCTCCTGGAGGGTGTTGTGTCCTTCCGTTGCAGTACCGGGGAGTCGGGAAGGGAGTACGGGGGACGTGGTCCCCTCCCGACCGTCGCCCGGGGCAGGTGCCGCGCCCGCAACCACCTGCCCCGGGCAGCAACACCCCGTACCGGGCGGCGACACCCCGCGGCACCTCAGGTCTTGCGGTGCACGTTCGCCGCGGTCGACGGCCCGTGCGCCGAGTCCGCGATCCACGGCCCCGGCACCGAGGGGTCGAGCACCCCCTCCTCCAGCCAGGTGAACCGCCCGGCGAGCACGTGCTCCGCCAGCCGCCGGTCCGAGTCGTCCGAGTTGCGCCACAGCCGGTCGAACAGCTCGTCCACCCGCACGCGGGCCTGCCGCGCGAACGCGTCGGCGAGCCCCACCGCCCGGTCGCCGTCCGCCGCCGCCCGCACGCAGGTCGCGCTGATCGCGAACAGCTCCGCGCCGATGTCCACCACCCGCGCCAGGAAGCGCTGCTTGCGCTCCATCCGCCCCTGCCAGCGGGACATCGCGTAGAACGTCTGCCGCGCCAACCTGCGGCAGGCCCGCTCGACGAACCGCAGGTGCCCGGCGAGCGGCCCGAACTCGGCGTACGCCCGGGGCACCTGGCCCTTGCCGACCACGAGCGTCGGCAGCCACTTCGCGTAGAACCGGCCCGCGTTCGCCGCCGCGCGCGCCTTGCGCCGCACGTCGGCCTCGGGGTCGACGATGTCGCCCGCCACGGCCAGGTGCGCGTCCACCGCCTCGCGCGCGATCAGCAGGTGCATGATCTCGGTCGAGCCCTCGAAGATCCGGTTGATCCGCAGGTCGCGCAGCACCTGCTCGGCCGGCACGCCGCGCTCGCCGCGGGCGGCCAGCGAGTCGGCCGTCTCGAAACCGCGCCCGCCGCGCAGCTGCACCAGCTCGTCCGCGACCAGCCACGCCATCTCCGAGCCGTACAGCTTGGCCAGCGCGGCCTCGATGCGGATGTCGTGCCCGCCCGCGTCGGCCAGCTCGCTCGACAGGTCGAGCACGGCCTCCAGCGCGTACGCGGTGGCCGCGATGAACGCCACCTTGCCCGCGATGGCCTCGTGCCTGCCCACCGGCAGGCCCCACTGCACCCGTGCGCCCGTCCACTCCCGGGCGATCTTCAGGCACCACTTGGCCGCGCCCGCGCACAGCGCGGGCAGCGACAGCCGGCCGGTGTTGAGCGTGGTGAGCGCGATCTTCAGGCCCGCGCCCTCCTCGCCGATCAGGTTCTCCCGCGGCACGCGCACGTCGTGGAACCGGGTGACGCCGTTCTCCAGGCCGCGCAGGCCCAGGAACTCGTTGCGCCGCTCCACGGTGATGCCGGGGGAGTCGCCCTCCACGACGAACGCGCTGATCCCCTTGCCGGGCACCTGCGCCATCACCACCAGCAGGTCGGCCACCACGCCGTTGGTGGTCCACAGCTTCACGCCGTTGAGCAGGTACCCGTCCTCGGTGGGCGTGGCCGTGGCGCCCAGGCGCGCGGGGTCGCTGCCGACGTCGGGCTCGGTGAGCAGGAACGCGCTGATCTCGCCGGTCGCGCAGCGCGGCAGGTAGGTCCTCTTCTGCTCGTCGGTGCCGAACAGGCTGATCGGCTGCGGCACGCCGATGGACTGGTGGGCCGACAGCATCGCGCTCAGCGCGGGGCTGACCGAGCCGACGAGCATCAGCGCCCGGTTGTAGTAGACCTGCGAGAGCCCCAGGCCGCCGTACTCGGGCTTGATCTTCATGCCGAACGCGCCGAGCTGCTTGAGGCCCGTGAGCACGTGGTCGGGGATGCGCGCCTGCCGCTCGATGAGCAGGCCGTCGACGGTGCTCTCGCAGTACTCGCGGAGCGCCTCCAGGAACGTCTCGCCGCGCTCGCGGTCCTCCGCCGACCCGCTGGGGTGCGGGTGGATCAGGTCGAGCCGGAAGTGGCCGAGGAACAGGTCGCGACCGAAGCTGGGGTCCCGCCAGCGGGTCTCGCGCGCCTGCTCGGCGACCTTCCGCGCGGTGCGCTCGTCCACGCGCCGCCCGGGAGGGGCCGTGCCGGGGTCCGCTCGTTCGGGGTCCGCTCGTTCGGGGTCCACTGCGGTCATCGCTGACCTCCAGGCGCCGGGCTTCCCACGCTACTACCGGCGGGTAGCCCCAATCGGGTGACGCGCACACACCGGCACTTCGGCAACCCGAGCCAGGGCTACGGCGGCGCGGGTCACGGCAGCAGGGCTACGGCGGCGCGGGCTACGGCAGCGGGGACGCGCCGCGCTCGCGGATGAGCTGCTCCATGTAGGCGCTCTCGCTCTTCTGCGAGCCCAGCATGTTGTCCGAGAGCGTCCGCACGACGGACTGGCCGGCGTGCGTGGCGGCGTACTGCGCCATGGGCGAGCCGCCCTGGTGGTGGCGCAGCATCAGCTGGAGGAAGTACACGTCGAACTCCGGGCCGGAGAGCCCGCGCAGCCTGTTCAGCTCCTGCGTGGTCGCCATGCCCGGCATCAGGCCCGTGGTGCCGGCGTCCGCCGCGGCCGTGTGGTCGTGGCTCGCGCTCGTCATCCACTTCATGTGGGTGCCGTCGACCGACTGCTCCTGGTAGCCCCAGAGGCTCAGCCAGCCCTTCATCCGGCCCACCTGCTCCAGCTGGGTGGACTGGATGTCGAAGGCGAGCTGGCGGATGGTCGCGTCGGTCGTCTTGTCCCGCGCCAGGTTGGCCATCGTGACGCCCTGGAGGTGGTGGGCGGCCATGTCCTGGAGGAACCCGACGTCGACCGAGTCCGCCGCCGGGGTGGACGAGGTGTTGTCCTGCCCCGGCAGCTTGATCAGCAGGCCGACCGCCGCGCCGAGCAGCAGCACGGCGACCACCGCCACCGCCACGACGGCGGCGCGGGTCGCGGTCGCGCCGCGCCGCTGCTCGGGTTCGATCGGTTCGGTCATGGCCGGGTCGTCAGCTGGACGGCGTGGTGCTCGGCGCGCCGGGGGCGGACGGGTCGGCGGCGGGCGCGCTCGGGTCGGCGGCCGGGGCGCTCGGGTCGACGGCGCCGGTCTGGCCGGTCTCCGCCGCGTCGGTCTGGCCACCGTCCATCGGGACGGCGTCCGGGCCCGGGGCCTCCGCCACGAACGGCGGCGGGTTGGTCACGTCGAACGTGCTGGAGTCGCAGGTCGCGCCGATCTCCGGGTAGGTCCACTGGTTGCGGCGCAGCGACTGGATGAACTGGTCGATCCGCGGGTCGTCGGCGCTCTCCACCTTGAGCTGGTGGCCCCACGACTGGAGCGAGACCGGCTTGTCCAGGCCGGGGTACGGCGACATCATCGTGAACTGCTGACCCTCGACCCGGTCGCGCAGCTTGGTCAGCGCGTCACCGGTCACCTGGTCCGGGTTGTACGCGATCCACACGGCGCCGTGCTCCAGGCCGTGGACCATGTTCTCGGTGCGCACCGCGCTCTCGTAGACCACGCCGGTGCACGCGGCCCAGACGCCGTCGTGCGGCCCGCCGAACGGCGGCGACTGGTCGTAGGCGACCCGCTGCTCGGCCGTGACGTGCTTGCCCTCGGCGTACTCCTTCTTCACGACGCCCTCGATCTTGTCCGAGGGGTCCTTGTTCTCCTCGGACGGGTTCCACTGGGCGAGCGCGGCTTCCTTGGCGTTCTTGTCGGCGATCTGCGAGTACGCGTACCCGAACACGGTGCCCGCCAGCGCCAGCACCGCGATCACGGCGATGATGGTCCCCCAGGGCTTCGGCTTCTTCGCCACCACCGAGGAGCGCGCCGCCGCAACGCTGGAGCGCGCGGCCTTCGTCTTCTTGCCGCTGGTCATGTCCGCCTCAGATCTCGTCGTACGCCCGTGCCGCCGGTCAGTGTAGGGACACCGTGTCTGATCACCGTCAACTCCCCGTCACGCCGGGTGGTCGTCAACAGTTGACCCATCTCACTGTCCGGGACGTCCATCCCGGCGCAGACCAGCGGGAACGCTTCCCTAGACTTGTCGGGTGACTCCCGCTGCGCTCGCTGAACTGGTCCGCGCGACGGCCGTGGACGTGCTGTCCACCCGCGGCCTCGACCCCGCCTCCCTCCCGACGGCGGTCACGATCGAGCGACCGCGCAACCCCGAGCACGGCGACTACGCCACGAACGTGGCCCTCCAGGCCGCGAAGAAGGCCGGCGTCCCGCCCCGCGACCTGGCCGGCTGGCTGGCCGAGGCGCTGACCGGCACGGACGCCATCGCCACCGTCGAGGTCGCCGGTCCGGGCTTCCTCAACCTGCGGCTCGCCGCCGACGCGCAGGGCGCGATCGTGCGCGACGTGCTCGCGGGCGGCGACGCCTACGGCCGCGGCGACGCCCTGACCGGCAAGAAGATCAACCTGGAGTTCGTCTCGGCGAACCCGACGGGCCCGATCCACCTCGGCGGCACCCGCTGGGCGGCGGTCGGCGACGCGCTGGGCCGCATCCTCGCGGCCAACGGCGGCGAGGTGACCCGCGAGTACTACTTCAACGACGCCGGCGCGCAGATCGACCGGTTCGTGCGGTCCCTGATCGCCGCCGCCAAGGGCGAGCCCGCCCCCGAGGACGGCTACGCCGGCGGCTACATCAGCGACATCGCCGCCGAGGTGATCCGGCAGGAGCCCAGCGCCCTGACCTCGGAGGACTCGCACGAGGTCTTCCGCCGCGTCGGCGTCGGGCTGATGTTCGAGGAGATCAAGAAGGACCTGCACGACTTCGGCACCGACTTCGACGTCTTCTTCCACGAGGACTCGCTGCACAAGTCCGGCGCGGTCGCCAAGGCCGTCGAGCAGCTCAAGGGCTCGGACTCGCTGTACTTCGAGAACGGCGCCTGGTGGCTGCGCTCCACCGAGTTCGGCGACGACAAGGACCGCGTGGTCATCAAGAGCGACGGCGACCCGGCGTACATCGCCGGCGACATCGCGTACCTGGTGGACAAGCGGTCGCGCGGCTTCGACCTGTGCATCTACATGCTCGGCGCCGACCACCACGGCTACATCGGCCGGCTCAAGGCCGCCGCCGCCGCGCTCGGCGACGACCCCGACTCGGTCGAGGTGCTGATCGGCCAGATGGTGAACCTGGTCAGCGACGGCAGGCCGGTGCGGATGAGCAAGCGCGCGGGCACCGTCATCACCATGCAGGACCTGGTCGAGGCGGTGGGCGTGGACGCGGCCCGGTACGCGATGACCCGCTCCTCGGTCGACTCGTCCCTGGACATCGACCTGGACCTGCTGCGCAAGCGCAGCAACGACAACCCGGTGTTCTACGTCCAGTACGCGCACTCGCGGATCTCCTCGGTGCTGCGCAACGCCGCCGAGCTGGGCGTGACGCCGAACGAGTCCTACGAGCTGCTGTCGCACGACCGCGAGGGCGACCTGATCCGCACGATCGGCGAGTTCCCGCGCGTCGTCGCCACCGCCGGTGAGCTGCGCGAACCCCACCGGGTCGCGCGCTACCTGGAGGAGCTGGCGGGCACCCTGCACCGGTTCTACGACACCAAGGAGCTGCGCGTGCTGCCGCGCGGCGACGACGAGGTCACCGAGGTGCAGCGCGCCCGCCTGGCCCTGTGCGTCGCGGCCCGCCAGGTGTTCGCCAACGGCCTGGCCCTGCTGGGCGTGACCGCCCCGGAGCGGATGTGATGCGCGCCCACCCGGCCGGTCCCCGGCACGCCGACGTCCTGCTGCCCGGGAGCACCGCGGGCAGCCGCCCCTCCTCGCCCGACCAGCTGAACGAACTTCACCCGAAGGTGTGGCCGCGCAACGCCGAGCGCGGCGCCGACGGCGCGGTCCGCCTCGCCGGCGTCGACGTGCGCGCGCTCGCCGAGGAGCACGGCACGCCGCTGTTCGTGATGGACGAGGCCGACTTCCGGGCCCGCTGCCGCGAGCACGCCGAGGCGTTCGGCGACCCGACGCGCGTGCACTACGCGTCCAAGGCGTTCCTCTCCGTCGCGGTGGCCCGCTGGGTCGCCGAGGAGGGGCTGAGCATCGACGTGGCCAGCGGCGGCGAGCTGGCGGTGGCGCTGCGCGCCGACTTCCCGCCCGAGCGCATCGCGCTGCACGGGAACAACAAGTCGCTCGCCGAGCTGACCGCGGCCGTGGACGTCGGCGTCGGCGCGGTGGTGCTCGACTCGTTCCTGGAGATCGCCCGCCTGGACCAGGTGGCCCGCGAGCGCGGTCGCGTGCAGCCGGTGATGATCCGCGTCACCGTGGGCGTCGAGGCGCACACGCACGAGTTCATCGCCACCGCGCACGAGGACCAGAAGTTCGGCTTCTCGCTGTCCTCCGGCGACGCCGCCGAGGCCGCCCGCCGCGTGCTCAAGTCCGAGGGCCTGCGGCTCGTCGGCCTGCACAGCCACATCGGCTCGCAGATCTTCGACGCGAGCGGCTTCGAGGTCGCCGCGCGCCGGGTCGTCGGCCTGCTGGCCGAGCTGCGCGACGAGCACGGCGACGGCCTCCTCGACCACGTCACCACCGTGGACCTCGGCGGCGGCCTCGGCATCGCCTACACCCCGGACGACGACCCGCCGCCGCCCGCCGAGCTGGCCAGGCAGCTGCGCGACATCGTCGGCAAGGAGTGCGAGCACGCCGGCCTCCCCGCGCCGACGATCGCCGTCGAGCCCGGCCGGGCCATCGTCGGCCCCGGCACGGTGACCCTCTACGAGGTGGGCACCATCAAGGACGTCCAGCTCGACGCGGGCGCGATCCGCCGCTACGTGAGCGTGGACGGCGGCATGAGCGACAACATCCGCACCGCCCTCTACGACGCGGTGTACGACTGCCGGCTGGTCTCCCGCGACGCCCCCGAGGACGCCGCGGCCGTGCTGTGCCGCGTCGTCGGCAAGCACTGCGAGTCCGGCGACGTGGTCGTGCGCGACTGCTGGCTGCCCGACGACCTCGCGCCCGGCGACCTGATCGCGGTCGCCGCCACCGGCGCGTACTGCTACTCCATGGCCAGCGGCTACAACCGGCTCCCGCGACCCGCGCTCGCCGCGGTCGTCGACGGCGAGTCCCGGCTGCTGCTGCGCCGGGAGACCGAGGAAGACCTGTTCCGCCTGGAGGTATGACGTGCCGAGCCGGAAACCGATCAGGGTCGCGCTGCTGGGCTGCGGCACGGTCGGCACCGAGGTGGTCCGCCTGCTCACCGGGCAGGCGGCCGACCTGACCGCGCGCATCGGCGCGCCGGTCGAGCTGGCGGGCATCGCGGTCCGCAAGCCGAACAAGCACCGCGAGGTCCCCGCCGACCTGCTCACCACCGACGCCGAGGCGCTGGTCGCCTCGGACGTGGACGTGGTGGTCGAGGTCATCGGCGGCATCGAGCCCAGCCGGACGCTGCTGCTCGCCGCGCTGCGCGCGGGCAAGTCCGTGGTCACCGCGAACAAGGCGCTGCTGGCCGAGCACTCGGCCGAGCTGTTCGAGGCGGCCGACGGCTCCGGCGCCGACCTGTACTTCGAGGCGGCCGTCGCGGGCGCGATCCCGCTGCTCAGGCCGCTGCGCGAGTCGCTGGCCGGTGACCGCATCACGCGCGTGATGGGCATCGTCAACGGCACGACGAACTTCATCCTCTCCGGCATGGACTCGACGGGCGCGAGCTACGCCGAGACGCTGGACGAGGCCACCCGCCTGGGCTACGCCGAGGCCGACCCGACGGCCGACGTGGACGGCTTCGACGCCGCCTCCAAGGCCGCGATCCTCGCCTCGCTGGCGTTCCACAGCCGGGTGACCGCCGCCGACGTGCACCGCGAGGGCATCGCCGCGGTGAGCGCCGCCGACATCGCCGCCGCCAAGGGCCTCGGCCGCGCGGTCAAGCTGCTCGCGATCTGCGAGCGGGTCACCGGGGACGACGGCCAGGAGTCCGTGGCCGTCCGCGTGCACCCGGCGATGATCCCCAGGTCACACCCCCTCGCGGGCGTCAGCGGCGCGTTCAACGCGGTGTTCGTCGAGGCCGACGCGGCCGGCGAGATGATGTTCTACGGCCAGGGCGCCGGCGGCGCGCCGACGGCCAGCGCGGTGCTCGGCGACCTCGTCGCGGCGGCCCGCAACCTCGTGCACAGCGGGCGCGGCCCGCGCGAGTCGGCGTACGCGGCGCTGCCCGTGCGGCCGATGGGGCAAACCCCCACGCGTTACCACATCAGCCTCGACGTCGCCGACCGGGCGGGCGTGTTGTCGCAGGTCGCGGCGGTGTTCGCGGAACACGACGTGAGCATCGCGGCGGTGCGGCAGGAGGGGCGGGTCGACGACGCCAGCCTGGTGATCGTCACCCACGCCGCGACCGACGCGGCACTGCGGTCGACCGTCGACAAAATCGGCGGCCTGCCCGTGGTCAGGGAAGTGGTCAGTGTGATGCGGGTGGAAGGCGAAGAGTGATGACGACCCATGCAGGCGTGCGGCCGGGGTGGCCCGGCATCATCCACGCCTACGCGGACCGGATCGGACTCCCGGAGGGCGCGCGGGTCGTCACCCTCCACGAGGGCGGCACGCCCCTGGTGCACGCCGAGCACCTGTCCGAGCTGACCGGGTGCGAGGTCCACGTCAAGGTCGAGGGCGCGAACCCGACCGGCTCGTTCAAGGACCGCGGCATGACCGTGGCCATGACGCACGCCCTGGCCAGCGGCATCCGCGCGGTGATCTGCGCCTCCACCGGCAACACGTCGGCCTCGGCGGCGGCGTACGCGGCGAAGGCCGGGCTCACCGCGGCGGTGCTCGTGCCGCGCGGCAAGATCGCGCTCGGCAAGCTCGCCCAGGCCGTGTCGCACGGCGCCCGCATCCTCCAGATCGACGGCAACTTCGACGACTGCCTCGAACTGGCCGCCAAGACCGCGTCCGAGTACCCGATCACCCTGGTCAACTCGGTGAACCCGGTGCGGCTGGTCGGCCAGAAGACCGCCGCCTGGGAGATCTGCGACGTGCTGGGCCGCGCGCCCGACGTGCACTGCCTGCCGGTCGGCAACGCGGGCAACATCACGGCGTACTGGCGCGGCTACTCCGACTACCGCGCCGACGGGGTGGTGGCCACGACGCCGCGCATGTTCGGGTTCCAGGCCGCGGGTGCCGCGCCGCTGGTGCTGGGCGCGCCGGTGGCGGACCCGGAGACCATCGCGACCGCCATCCGGGTGGGCAGCCCGGCGTCCTGGACCGGCGCGGTCACCGCCAAGGACGAGTCCGGTGGCCTGTTCGAGGCGGTCACGGACGAGAAGATCCTGGAGGCGTACCGGCTGCTCGCCTCGACCGAGGGCATCTTCGTCGAGCCGGCGTCCGCGACCAGCGTGGCGGGCCTGCTCGCCACCGCCGCGGACGGCCGCCTGCCGAAGGGCTCCACGGTCGTGTGCACGGTCACCGGCCACGGCCTGAAGGACCCGGGCACCGCGCTGCTCGGGATGCCCGAGGTGTCGCCGGTGCCGGTCGACCCCGGGGCCGTCGCCACCGCCCTGGAGCTGGCGTGACCGGCACCCCCACCGGGGTCCGGGTCACCGTCCCGGCCTCCACCGCCAACCTCGGGTCCGGGTTCGACGCGCTGGGCATGGCGCTCGGCCTGCACGACGAGCTGGAGTTCGAGGTCGTCGCGGACGGCCTGCGCGTCGAGGTGGCGGGGGAGGGCGCCGGCGTCGTCCCCCCGGACGAGTCCCACCTGGTCGTGCGGGCCTTCCGCGCGGCCTCGGCCCACCTCGGGCTCGACGTGCCCGGCCTGCGCCTGCGCTGCCGCAACGCCATCCCGCACGCCCGCGGCCTGGGGTCCTCCTCGGCCGCGGTCGTGGCGGGCGTGGCGGCGGCGTACGGCCTGGTCGGTCGCGGGCCGGACACGACCGCGTTGCAACTCGCCGCCGAGTTCGACGGGCACGCCGACAACGCCGCGGCCAGCATGTTCGGCGGCGTCGTGATCGCCTGGACGGAGGGTGACCGCTTCCGCGCGGTGCGTGCGGAACCGCACCCCTCGCTCGCGCCGGTCGTGTTCGTGCCGGCCGGCGAGTCGTCGACCCGGACGACCCGCGGCCTGCTGCCCTCGAAGGTGCCGCACGAGGACGCCGCGTTCGCCGCGGGCCGGTCCGCGCTCGCCGTGCACGCCCTCACCGCGGACCCCTCGCTGCTGCTCGACGCCCTGGTCGACCGGCTGCACGAGCCGTACCGGGAACCCGCCTGGCCTGCGACGACGCGCCTGGTCGCGGCCCTGCGCGAGGCCGGCGTGCCGGCCGCGGTGTCGGGTGCCGGACCGACCGTGCTGGCCTTCCCGCCGCACGGCGAACCGCCGGCCGGGCTCGACCTCGCGGGGTTCCGGGCGCGCCGGTTGCCGGTCGACGCGGCGGGCGTGCGGGTTGCGCCACTCGGCTGAGCGGTGCGACTCGCCGAACCCCGGTTGTTGCCTCCGGTCGCACCTGCGTCTACCCTCGGCGTCATCAGTCACCGCGCGCACGGGCGCCGGTGTGGTGCCCGGACGTTCGTTCCGGATCGCATTCCTCCAGTGACTTGGCCCTGTGCCGTACGGACGGGGTCGGCACTGGTAGGCACCCGCTCGCCGTGTGACCGAAAGTCCCGCACCGGAGGACTCCGCTTCCGCGCGCGTTCCGCGCCGACGAGGTCCACCTGAAGCGGGGCGAAACTGCCGGTCCGCGTTCCGCCGGACGGCAGGTCCGCTGGGCCGCGTAGGAGGCGCGGTCCGGTCAGGAAGGACATGTGTGAGCAACACCGATGTGTTGAGCAGCGAAGCTCCTGCTGCTCCCAACGCCGCTGCCAGTTCCGGAGCTGAGGAGAGCGCTCTGACCACCCCTTCGAACGGCAGCGCCCCGCCGCGCAAGCGCGCCGGTCTCTCCGGCATGGTGCTCGCCGAACTCCGCGAACTCGCGGGCCAGCTCGGCATCACCGGCACCGCCGGTCTCCGCAAGGGCGACCTCATCGCGGCCATCAAGGAGCGGCAGGGCGGCACCTCCGGTCGGGGCAGTGCCGCGACGCCGCCGAAGGCCGAGAAGAAGGCCGCGACGGCCGGGGCACCCGCCCCGGTCGTGGAGAAGCCCGCGCCGGCCAAGGCCGTCGAGGCCCCCGCCCCGGTGGACAAGCCGACCCAGCAGCAGCTCGACGTGACCGAGCGCCCCGCCGCCCCCGCCGAGGAGGAGGGTGGTCGGCGCGGCAACCGCCGTCGTCGTTCCGCCAACCGCCCGACGGGCAGCCCCGAGGCCCCCGCCGCCGACGTCCAGCAGGTGGAGCGCGCCCCCCAGGCCGACCGCCAGCAGGTCGAGCGCCAGCAGGCCGAGCGCCAGCAGGGTGACCGCCAGCAGGGGGACCGTCCCCAGGGCGACCGCCAGCAGGGCGACCGGGCCGAGCGTCAGGACCGCGGCGACCGCTCCGAGCAGCGCGAACAGCGCCAGGACCGGGGCGAGCGCCGCAACCGCGACGACCGGGGTGACCGCGGCGAGCGCGGTGACCGGGGCGAGCGCGGTGACCGGGGCGAGCGCGGCGACCGGGGTGACCGCAACCGGGACGACCGGGGTGGCCGCGGCGACCGCAACCAGGACCGCAACCGGCAGAACGCGCCGGGCGACGACGGTGACGAGGAGGGCGGCCGTCGCGGCCGTCGCTTCCGGGACCGCCGCCGCCGCGGTGGCCGGGGCGACGACGTCGGCGGCACCACCGACACCGAGGTGCGCGACGACGACGTCCTGCTGCCCGTGGCGGGCATCCTCGACGTGCTGGAGAACTACGCGTTCGTCCGCACGTCGGGCTACCTGGCCGGGCCGAACGACGTCTACGTCTCGCTGTCGCTGGTCCGCAAGTACGGCCTGCGCCGCGGTGACGCCCTGATCGGCGCCGTCCGCCAGCCGCGCGACGGCGAGCAGCAGCGGCAGAAGTTCAACCCGCTGGTCCGCGTCGACAAGATCAACGGCCTGGACCCGGAGGAGTCGCGCAACCGGCCCGACTTCACCAAGCTGACGCCGCTCTACCCGAACGAGCGACTGCGCCTCGAAACCGAGCCGCACATCCTGACGACCCGCGTCATCGACCTGGTGATGCCGATCGGCAAGGGCCAGCGCGCGCTGGTCGTGTCGCCGCCGAAGGCCGGCAAGACCTCGGTGCTCCAGTCGATCGCGAACGCGATCACGACGAACAACCCCGAGTGTCACCTGATGGTGGTGCTGGTGGACGAGCGCCCCGAAGAGGTCACCGACATGCAGCGGTCGGTGAAGGGCGAGGTCATCGCCTCCACCTTCGACCGCCCGCCGTCGGACCACACGACGATCTCGGAGCTGGCCATCGAGCGGGCGAAGCGCCTGGTCGAGATGGGTCACGACGTGGTCGTGCTGCTGGACTCGATCACCCGCCTGGGTCGTGCCTACAACCTGGCCGCCCCCGCGTCGGGCCGCATCCTGTCCGGTGGTGTCGACTCGACGGCGCTCTACCCGCCGAAGCGGTTCCTCGGCGCGGCGCGCAACATCGAGGGCGGCGGCTCGCTGACCGTCATCGCGACGGCCCTGGTCGAGACCGGGTCCGCCGGTGACAGCGTGATCTTCGAGGAGTTCAAGGGCACCGGCAACGCCGAGCTCAAGCTCGACCGGAAGATCGCGGACAAGCGGACCTTCCCGGCGGTGGACGTGGACTCGTCCGGCACCCGCAAGGAGGACCTGCTGCTGTCCCCGGACGAGCTGGCCGTGATGCACAAGCTGCGCCGCGTCCTGCACGCCCTCGACAGCCAGCAGGCCATCGACCTGCTGCTGGACCGCCTGCGCAAGAGCCGCACGAACATCGAGTTCCTGATGCAGGTGGCGAAGACCACCCCGGGCGGCGACAGCGACTGACCGCCCACCCGGCAGGCGGGGCCCGTCCAGCTCAGGCTGGGCGGGCCCTCGTCGTCCCGGGGGAGGGCCTCAGCAGGACGCGGCGAACCCGGGCTCGGCCGGGGCGGGGGCGTGCCGGCGCTCGACGACGTAGTGGGCCACCAGCAGCGCCGTCACCGGCACGCCGACGAGCACGCCGGTCCACAGCGGCACCAGGACCCCGTCCAGGGCGACGCCGAGGGCCAGCACCAGCGCCGGGTACGACCAGCGCAGCCACGTCCGCTGCCGGCGGGAGGTCCACGCGACCGTGCCCGAGGCGACCAGGGTGACGGCCGCGCCCGCGCCGAACAGCGGGCTCGACAGCGCCAGCGGCCACGGGGCGCGCAGCAGCAGGCCGCCGAGCCCGGTGAGGCCCAGCACGGCCCCGCCGAACAGGAAGGGCAGGACCAGCCACGTGGTCAACCGCAGCGGGCGTCCGGCAGCGCACAGCACGCGAGAAGTGTGGCGGCCCCGCAACGCCCGGTGCTGCTCTCCGTAGACCAGCGGTCACCCCCTGCGCCGAATGGTCGACGGCTATCGGCGAGCGGTAGTGACCCGTGCCACGGGAACAACGCCGTGCCGCATCGTGTTGCAGTGACCGTAACGCCGATCTGGCACACTGTCGGGTCGAGTCCGGCTCCGGTTCACCTCCTGATCAGCAGAGGACCCGGCGGCCACCGAGGAAAGGGACGAGACGTTGAAGACCGGCATTCACCCCGAGTACGTGACGACCGAGGTCACCTGCGGTTGCGGCAACACCTTCAGCACCCGCAGCACCAAGTCGTCCGGTTCCATCCACGTCGAGGTCTGCTCCAACTGCCACCCGTTCTACACGGGCAAGCAGAAGATCCTCGACACCGGTGGTCGGGTCGCGCGCTTCGAGGCCCGCTACGGCAAGCGCGCCAAGTAGCTGCCAGAACGGCGTCCACCCCGATGCGCGGGTGGGCGCCGTTGTCGTCTCCGCACCTCTCCAGAAGTACCCGTAGACCGGAGCCAAGACCGTGACGCTGGACGCCCTGCTGGCCGAGCACGCCGAGCTGGAGCGCAAGCTCGCCGACCCCTCGGTGCACGCCGACCAGGCGGGTGCGCGGAAGCTCGGCAAGCGCTACGCCGAGCTGGGGCCGATCGTGAAGACCGCCCGCGAGCTGGAGCAGGTCAGGTCCGACCTGGAGACCGCGCGCGAGCTGGCCGCCGAGGACGCCGGGTTCGCCGAGGAGGCCGAGGCGCTGGCCCGGGCGCTCCCCGCGCTGGAGGAGAAGCTCACCGAGCTGCTGCTCCCGCGCGACCCGCACGACGGCGCGGACGTGGTGCTGGAGATCAAGTCGGGCGAGGGCGGCGAGGAGTCCGCGCTGTTCGCGGGCGACCTGCTGCGCATGTACCTGCGCTACGCCGAGCGCCACGGCTGGAAGGCCGAGGTCCTCGACGGCACCGACTCCGACCTGGGCGGCTTCAAGGACGTCACGGTCGCCATCAAGAGCCGCGACACCACCCCAGACGGCGTGTGGTCCCGCCTGAAGTACGAGGGCGGCGTGCACCGCGTGCAGCGCGTGCCGGTGACCGAGTCGCAGGGCCGCATCCACACGTCCGCCGCGGGCGTCCTGGTGTTCCCGGAGACCGAGGACGTCGAGGTCGAGGTCGACGAGAACGACCTGCGCGTCGACGTGTTCCGCTCCTCCGGCAAGGGCGGGCAGAGCGTCAACACGACCGACTCGGCCGTGCGCATCACGCACCTGCCCACCGGCATCGTCGTGTCCTGCCAGAACGAGCGCAGCCAGCTCCAGAACAAGGCCCGCGCCATGCAGGTGCTCCAGGCCCGGCTGACCGCCCTGGCCGAGGAGAAGCAGCAGCAGGAGGCGTCGGACGCCCGGCGCACGCAGATCCGCACCGTGGACCGCTCCGAGCGGGTCCGCACCTACAACTTCCCGGAATCGCGCATCTCCGACCACCGCGTTGGGTACAAAGCCCATAACCTGGACCAAGTGCTCGACGGCGACCTGGACGCGGTGCTCGACGCGTTGGCGGCGGCCGACCGGGCGGAGCGACTCGCCGGCGGGTGATCGACGAGAGGGGCGCGCGATGGCGGAACTCCTGGTGACCCCCCGGACAGCGCCCCTGGACGCGACCCTGGCCATCCGCGTGGAGGGCCTGGAGCCCGACGCGCGGGTCACGCTGTGCGCCTCGACCGGCGACCGGGCGGCCGAGGCCGTGTTCCGCGCCGACGACCGCGGCGTTGTCGACCTCACCCGGCACGCCCCGGTGTCCGGCGGCTACTCCGGCGTCGACCCGATGGGGTTGTTCTGGTCCCTGGCCCCGACCGGCGGCACCCCGTCCGGCACGGTCGTGGAGGCCGCCGGGATCGGCCGCGTCGAGGTGGACCGCCAGGTCGTGCCCGACGGGGTCCGGCGCACCGAGGTCACCGGGAACGGCCTGGTCGGCGCGCTGTTCGAACCCGGCGACGGCGAGACCCACCCCGGCGTCGTCGTGCTCGGCGGTCCGGTGCTGGGCGGTTCCGCGTCGGGCGGCCCGCTGCCGGGCGGTCCGCTGCCGGACGGCTCGGTGCTGGACGGCCTCGGGGGCGGTTCGCGCGAGGCGGACGCGGCGCTGCTCGCCCGGCACGGGTTCGCCGCGCTGGCCCTCGCCTGCTCCGGCGCGCCGGGCCTGCCGGACGACCCGGTCGAGGTCCCGCTGGAGTACGTCGGCGCGGCCCTGGACTGGCTCGCCACCCGGACGGGTGAAATCGGTCTCCTGGGCGCGGCGCGCGGCGGTGAGCTGGCGCTCCTGGCCGGTGCGACGTTCCCCCGGGTCAAGGCCGTGGTGAGCGTGGCGGGCAGCGGGGTCGTGACGCAGGGCGTCGGTCCCGGCCCGCGGCTGCTCCAGGTGCTGGAGCACGAGGCCGCGCCGTGGACGCTGGGCGGCAGGCCGCTGCCCTACCTGCCCCGCTCGGTCCCGGAGGAGCTGAGGGCGTGCGTCGTCGACGGTGAACCGGTGCCGCTGCGGCTCGCGTTCGACCTGTCCGACGGCATCCCCGAGGACGTCGAGATCCCGGTCGAGCGGATCAACGGCGGTGTGTTGCTGCTCTCACCCGGCGACGACGCGACGTGGCCGTCCGAGGAGCTGGCCGCCGTCGCCGAGCGGCGCCTCACCGAGCACGACCACCCGTTCCCGCACGAGCACGTCGTGTACCCCGGCGCGGGACACCTGATCGCGGGCCCGCCGCACCGGCCGGCCACCGACACCGTCGTCCCGGGGCCCGGCGCGCGCCTCCGCGCGGGGGGCACGCCGGCCGCCACCGCCGCCGCCCGCGCCGACGCGTGGCGCCGCACCGTCGAGTTCTTGTCGGACCAGCTGCGCGCCTAATGTTGTGCCCATGAGCGCACACTTTGACGTCGTGGTCCTCGGTGCGGGGCCCGGCGGGTACGTCGCCGCCATCCGCGCGGCTCAGCTGGGCCTGAAGACGGCGGTCGTCGAGGAGCGTTACTGGGGCGGCGTCTGCCTGAACGTGGGCTGCATCCCGTCGAAGGCCCTCCTGCGCAACGCCGAGCTGGCGCACCTCTTCACGCACGAGCAGAAGACGTTCGGCATCACCGTCGAGGGCAAGGTGACGTTCGACTACGGCGCCGCCCACGACCGCAGCCGCAAGGTCGCGGACGGGCGCGTCAAGGGCGTGCACTTCCTGATGAAGAAGAACGGCATCACCGAGCTCAACGGGTGGGGGACGTTCGTCGACGCGAACACCATCCGGGTGGGTGACGAGACCGTCACGTTCGACCACGCGATCATCGCCGCCGGCGCCAAGACCCGCCTCCTGCCGGGCACCGAGCTGTCCGACCGGGTGGTGACCTACGAGGAGCAGATCCTGTCGAAGGAGCTGCCCGGCAGCATCGTCATCGCCGGCGCGGGCGCCATCGGCGTCGAGTTCGGCTACGTGCTGCACAACTACGGCGTGAAGGTCACCATCGTCGAGTTCCTCGACCGGGTGGTGCCGCTGGAGGACGTGGAGGTCTCCACCGAGCTGGCCAAGCGCTACAAGCGCCTCGGCATCGACGTGCGCACCGGCACCCGCGTGGAGTCCATCGACGACTCCGGCGAGAAGGTGCGCGTCACCGTGTCGAAGGACGGCGAGGAGGAGGTGCTCGAAGCCGACAAGGTCATGCAGGCCATCGGTTTCCAGCCCCGCACCGAGGGCTACGGCCTGGAGAACACCGGCGTGCAGCTCACCGAGCGCGGCGCCATCGCGGTGGACGGCCGGGGCCGCACGACCGTGCCGCACATCTTCGCCATCGGCGACGTCACCGCGAAGCTGATGCTGGCGCACGCCGCCGAGTCCATGGGCATCGTCGCCGCGGAGACCATCGCGGGCGCGGAGACCATGGAGCTGGACTTCCAGATGATCCCGCGGGCCACGTTCTGCCAGCCGCAGATCGCCTCGTTCGGGTGGACCGAGGCGCAGGCCCGGGACAAGGGCTACGACGTCCAGGTGGCGAAGTTCCCGTTCACCGCGAACGGCAAGGCGCACGGCCTCGCCGACCCGGGCGGCTTCGTGAAGCTGATCAGCGACGCCAAGTACGGCGAGCTGCTGGGCGCGCACATGATCGGGCCGGACGTCACCGAGCTGCTGCCGGAGCTGACGCTGGCGCAGCAGTGGGACCTGACCGTGCACGAGGTGGCGCGCAACGTGCACGCCCACCCGACGCTCAGCGAAGCCGTCAAGGAGGCCGTGCACGGCCTGGCCGGGCACATGATCAACTTCTGATCGGCCTACCCTTTCCCGCATGACCCGACACCCGCTGCGGCTGGCCGTCCTCGAAGCGGAACGCATGCTGGCCGCAGCGGGCGTCGACAGCGCCCGGGTGGACGCCGAGCTGCTCGCCGCCCACGTCCTGGGCGTCGAGCGCTCGCGCCTGCCCCTGATCCCGCTGGTCGACCCGCCGGTGGTCGACGCGCTGCACCGGGTCGTGCGGCGGCGGGTGGCGCGCGTCCCGCTCCAGCACATCACCGGCTGGGCCCACCTCGGCGGCGTCGACCTCGCCGTGGGCCCCGGCGTGTTCATCCCGCGCCCGGAGACCGAGCTGCTGCTCGTCTGGGCGCTGTCCGCCGTGGACGCCCCCGACCCGGTCGTGGTCGACCTGTGCACGGGGTCCGGCGCGCTCGCCCTCGCGTTCGCCCACCACCGGCCGGGTGCGACCGTGCACGCCGTCGAGCGCGACCACACCGCGCTGTCCTGGGCCCGCCGCAACGCCGACGCCCGCCGCGCCGCCGGCGACACCCCCGTGACCCTGCACGCGGGCGACGTGACGGCGCCGGGCGTCCTGTCCGACCTGGACGGTCAGGTGGACCTCGTGCTGTGCAACCCGCCGTACGTGCCGGACGCGACCGAGGTGCAGCCCGAGGTCGCCGACCACGACCCGCGCCAGGCCGTCTTCGGCGGCCCGGACGGCCTCGACGTGGTCCGGCACGTCGTCACCCTCGCCGCCCGCCTGCTGCGCCCCGGCGGCCACGTGGCGATCGAGCACGACGACACCCACGGCGAGAGCGTCCCCGCCCTGCTGTCCGCGCGCCGCGTGCTCACCGACGTGGCCGACCACACCGACCTGGCCGGCCGCCCCCGCTTCGCCACCGCCCGGCGGGTGTGAGCCCGCCATCAGCGACCTCGTGTGCACGCAGCGTTACGACGGTGCGCCTGGTCGTGCTGCTCCTCGCGGATTTCGCGGTCGCCCACCGCTCGCACCAGGTGTCGGCGCGCGAAGCGGTGGGGCCTTCGCCGTGCCGGCCGACGTGCGACCACGCGTCCTGCTCTACGGCATCGTCGGTGCCTTGGTGCTGCGGGGCGTGTTCATCACGGCCGGCGCCGCGATGCCGGCGGCCGGCACCCGGGCGTTCCTCGTGTTCGGGCTGGTCCTGCTCGCCTCGGCGGTGAAGTTGCTGCGGGAGGTGTCGACCGGCGGCGGTGCCGAGCACGACGCCTCCCGGCTGCGGGCGTCCGGCTGCTGCGCCGGCTGATGCCGGCCACCGACTACTACCGCGGCGCGCGGCTGACCGTGCGCGAGCACGGGTGACGCCCGCTCACGCCGCCGGCGGTCGCGGCGTTCGCCACCGACGTGGTGTTCGCCGTCGACTCGGTGCCGGCGGTCTACGGCATCACCGAGGACCCCCACCCCCGTCTCCCCGGGCGTGATCATCGGCGTCCTCGCCGTCCTCGCCGCGACCAGCCTGCGCTCGCCCCGACCACCGCGGGGACCGCGCCCCTGACCGCCCGGTGCGGTGCGGGGCCCGCGGCGGGAATCGCTCCCGGACCCGGGAGCGATTCCCGGGGAGGCTGCGTGGCGCGTATCCCGCCGGCGGGACACACGCGTCCCGCCGGCGGGCGGCCGGGCCGCCGACCTCCGTCCGCCTGCTCGGTCCTCAAAGGACCGGTCTTGATCTCCGGTAATTCCGCGCGGTTCCACCGCGGGGCTGGTTGGAAGGGCCTCGGAAAAGCCTTCCCGAGCTGCTCCGTTCGCGTGATTCGCAGTGTGAAGCTTGCTCGGAAAAAACGTCGGCCTTAGCGTGGAGTGGCACGTGGTAATGAGTTCGTGGAACGAGAAAAAAGGGGGAACGCATGCGCAAGGCATTTTCCGCGGCATTCGCGACGGTGGGTGCGGCGGTCGCGCTGACCGTCGGCCTGACGGCTCCGGCCGCCGCCGCTCCGGCTCGGGCCCAGGCCCCGGTGCAGGAAGCGGCACCCGCGCCCTGCGGTTCGTTCGGGGTGCTCAGCCTCTACTACAACCACTGCGGCACGACTCGGGTCGTCATCTGGGTCGACCAGATCAACGTCGGGGGTTTCCGGGATTTCGAGATGTGCGTCGGCCCCGGTGAGACCGAAATCGGTCCCCGGCCGCAGTACATCGACGCTTGGTACAACGGCAAGCTCTGCTGATCGGACGCCGACCCGCGCCGGGCCGGGTACTCCACCCGGGCCGGCGCGGTCGCGTTCACGGGGTGGCGTGCCGGATCATCGTGTCCAGCAGTTCACGGGTCGTCCCCCACTCGTCCGGTGGGCCTGCCGAATAGAGCACGTACTCGACACCGCCCACTTCCCAGAAAATCGCGGCGACCCGCTTCGGACCCCGGTCGGAGCCTTCCTCGAACTCCCAGCGGACCGCCGGGAAACCGCGGGTCGAGGTTTCCGACAGCACGATCCGGGAGTGGCCGGCCTCGCGTTCCCGGTCCACCGCGGCCTCGGTGATGCGAGCCGGGAGGGTCTTCGCCGGGTCGGTGACCGGGGCCCCGCCCAGCCGCACCTCGCGGCGCGCGTCCGCCGGGTCAGCGGCCACCAGCGTGGTCACCGCGGTGCCCGTCGAGGCCGGCCACGACGCCGGGACGACCGTGCTCAGGCCACCGGGCGCGTTGATGGCCCGGAACCCCGGTGGCACGGGCGTCGCCGCGGTCGCCGGGGCGGAGGACGGGGCCGCGGTCGTCGGGGCGGGGGACGGAGCCGCGGTGACCACGGGAAGCGGGGGAGCCTCGGCGGCGGGCGTCGGCGTGACCGGGGTGGCGGCGTGCAGCGCGAGGACGCCCGCCGCGCCGCCCATCACCGCGTACGCGACGGCCGCGCACAGCGCCACCGGGAACGCACCCCACCGGTTCTTCACGCGCACCTGCCGCCTCGCCCACGGGATAATCTGCGACGTCCACCTCCGGCGAGTAAATCGGAGCACCGGCGATGCGTGTCAAGCAACCGCTCGAACGGCCGCCCGACGAGTGGCGCCTCCTGCGGGCGTTGGTGGCCGATCGCGTCGCGCGCGCCCCGGACCCCGTCGACGACGGGGTGGGCCGCTCGCTCGCCGCCCTCGGCACGGTGTTGCAGGACGGCAACGCCGAGCGGGTCGTCGCCCACGTGCGTCGGGAGTTGCGCTCGACCGCCGACCCCCGCACGGCCGACGTGCTGCGGGGGCACCTGGCCCTCGCCCTCGTCGCGCGCAGCGCCGAGGTCCGCGCGGTCACCGACGACGGCGGCCTGGCCATCCGCACTCGGCAACAGGCCGCCGAGTGCCACGCCCTCGCCGACGAGGTGCTCGCCCTGCGGCCCGACCCCGGGCTGGTCGCGCTCGCCCTCGACCTGCGCGGGCGCACCGAGGAGGCGGAGCGGTGGCGGTGGGTCGAACCGGGCGTCGGACAGGCCGCCGTCGTCGCGCTGGCCGTGCTCGTGCTGCCGTTCGTCGGCGGCGCGGTGGGCAGCGCGGCGGTCACCGCGGGCGGGGTCGCGCTGGGCGCCGCGCTCGTCTTCGGGTTCGTCCTCGCACACCGCAGGCGCGGCTGGGCGCTCGACACCCGATCCGTGCGCAGACCCGGTCTCTGACCTCCGCCGCCGGGCACGGCCCGTGCTGTGCTTGGATCAGGCGGGTGAGCACGATCTACGACTGCGCAGTGCAGGACGACCGCGCGGCCGGCCTCGCCGCCGCGGCGGGCGCGGTGCGCTCCGGGCGCCTCGTGGTACTCCCCACCGACACGGTCTACGGCATCGGCTGCGACGCGTTCGACGCCGCCGCCGTGCGCGCCCTGCTGGAGGCCAAGGGCCGGGGCCCGGACATGCCGGTGCCCGTCCTCGTGGGCTCCTGGACCACCATCGACGGCCTGGTGCTGAGCGTGCCCCGGCAGGCCCGCGCCCTGATCGAGGCGTTCTGGCCCGGCGGCCTGTCGCTCGTGCTCCAGCACGCGCCGTCGCTCGCCTGGGACCTCGGGCAGACCCGCGGCACCGTGATGCTGCGGATGCCGCTGCACCCGGTCGCCCTCGAACTGCTGCGCGACGTCGGCCCGATGGCCGTCTCCAGCGCCAACAAGTCCGGCTTCCCGCCCGCGGGCACCGCGCAGGAGGCGTGGGACCAGCTCGGCGAGGACGTCGGCGTGTACCTCGACGGCGGCCCGGCGGCCGAGAACGTCGCCTCCACGATCGTCGACCTGACCGGTCCGGACCCCGTGGTGCTGCGCGAGGGCGCGGTGCCGGTCGCGGAGGTCTCGAAGGCGCTGGGCGCCGAAGTCGAGGTCGCCCGCTAGTGGATCTTCCCGATCGGAGTAGCGTGGTGCCCGCACCGCCCGATCTCCCGGCTTCGAAGGGCTGAGCCTGCCGTGGGCCAGTTGCCTGCCGTGTCCAACGTCCTCCCGGTCCGGGAGTACCTGCTCGTCGCCCTGACCGCTGCCGTCGTGACGTTCCTGCTGGTCGGCCTGGTCCGCGCGCTGGCGTTCCGGATCGGCGCGGTCGCGTACCCCCGTTCGCGGGACGTGCACGTCAAACCCATGCCCCGGATGGGTGGGCTGGCGATGTACGGCGGCGTGCTCGGCGGCATGCTGCTCGCCCACCAGCTCCCGGTGCTGCGCTCGGCGTTCGACTTCTCCTACGACCCGTACGCGGTCATCGTGGGCGGCGGCGTGATCGTCCTGGTGGGCGTGCTGGACGACCGGTTCGAGCTGGACTCCCTGACGAAACTCGCCGGTCAGGTGACCGCGGCGGGCATCCTCGTGCTGTTCGGGCTCCAGTGGCTGCTGTTCTGGGTGCCGTGGGGCGACGACGGCGAGGGCACCGGCTCGCTGCTGTCGCTGGACCAGAACCAGGGCGCGATCCTGTCCGTGCTGCTGGCCGTGACGATGATCAACGCGATGAACTTCGTCGACGGCCTGGACGGCCTGGCCGCCGGCATCGGCCTCATCGCCGCCGCCGCGACCTGCGTGTTCTCCATCGGCCTGCTGTCCAACAACGGCGGTGACGTGGGCGCGTACCCGCCCGCGCTGATCGCCGCCACGCTCGCCGGCGCGTGCCTGGGCTTCCTGCCGCACAACTTCAACCCGGCGCGCATCTTCATGGGCGACTCCGGGTCGATGCTCATCGGCCTGATGCTCGCCGCGTCCACCATCTCGGCCAGCGGCAAGATCAACTACGAGTCGGTGCGCGCCGAGGACGTCCTCGGCCTGCTCTCGCCGCTCGTGGTCGTCGCCGCCGTGCTGTTCGTGCCGATGCTCGACCTGCTCATGGCCGTGGTCCGGCGCACCCGGCGCGGCGAGAGCCCGTTCTCCGCGGACAAGATGCACCTGCACCACCGCCTGCTGGAGATCGGCCACTCCCAGCGCCGCGCCGTCCTGCTCATCTACCTGTGGGCGGGCGTGCTCGCGTTCAGCGCGGTGGCCCTGACGATCTTCGACGTCTCGGTCGTCGCCTGGTGCTTCGGCATCGCGCTCCTCCTCGCCCTGCTGGTCTCCGCGATCCCCAGACTTCGCGAAGTGCGCCGATCCTGACCCCGGTGCCGGGTGGCGGTGCGAACCGCCACCCGGCACCGGTGCGCCGGCCTAGATCGGGTTGTCGACGCACGGCCTGCCGAGCAGGCTGAACGTGCCGTCGCCGTTGCTCTTCCAGCCCTCGGCGCAGTGCAGCTGACCGTTCGCGTAGCTGCGGCCGACGTTCCTGACGAACGCGGTGCTGGTGCCCCAGCTCCGGGTCTCCGAGGTGTACCGGTAGTCCGGTCCGAACAGCACGTAGAAGCCGTGGAACGACAGGTACGGGCTCAGGCTGCTCACCGTGGCGTTGACGCTGCCGACGTAGCCGCCGCTGCCCACGGCCGCGACGCGGATGCCACCGCTGGTGCCGCTCTCGTCCATCGCGCCGACGTCCTCGGTGCCGGCCGCGGGCAGGCCCACCTCCACCGCGGTCGTCCGCGGGGTGGCGTCCTCGGCGCCGGCCGTCGGCGCCAACACCGTCAGCGATGCCGCGGCGGTCGCCACCGCGGCGAGCAGCACCCGCACGCCCGGTCGCCCGCTGTTCGCTCGTCGATCACCCATGAGTTCCCCTGTGTCGTGTTGTTCCTGGTCAGCCGTCCGCATTCGGATCGACGCCGATGACGTTAGGGATGCGCCGCGCCAAACTGCTTGCGGTTCGCCTACACGTCCCGTAATCGTTTTGAGTACTGCTTGTGACTGCCTGTGCACGTTGCGCTGCCAGGCGTTCGCGATTCGGGGGATGGCGATCAGTGGAACAGTGGTCATTCGGTGTGCTCGGCGAGTTCTCGGTGTCCCGGAACGGCCACCCCGTCCCGCTGCCCGGCGGGAAGCTGAGGGTGCTGCTCGGCGCGTTGCTCCTCCGGGCGGGACAACCGGTCTCGGAGGGAGAACTGGTCGAGCGGCTCTGGGACGAACCTCCGCTCAGGGCCCGGTCGACGCTGCACGTCTACGTCGTGCGCCTCAGGCGGGCGTTGGCCGCCGGGGGCGCCGGGGCGCCCGTGATCAGCAGGAGCACGTCGGGTTACCGCATCGAGGTCGATGCCGGGCAGGTGGACGCACTGCGCTTCCGGGCGCTGCTCCCGCAAGGGGGTGATGAGGACTCCGGTGACCCGCAGCGCGAACTCGACCGCCTCCGCGAAGCCCTCGCGCTGTGGAGGGGACCCGCGCTGACGGGGGTGCCCTCCGATGAGCTCCAGCGCGGTGAGGCAGCGCGGCTGGAGGACGAGCGGACAGGGGCGCTGGAACGCCGGATGGAGCTCGAACTGGCCACCGGCAGGCACCAGGCGGTCGTCGGTGAGCTGCGGGCACTGGTGGCGCGGTACCCGCTGAGCGAGGTCTTCCTCCGCCAGCTGATGCTGGCCCTCCACCGCGCGGGACGGTCCGCAGAGGCGCTGGGGGCCTACCGGGACGCCCACCGGCGGTTCGTCGCGGAGTTGGGGGTCGAGCCGGGGGCGAGGACGACCGCGGTCCACGAGGCGGTCCTGCGCGGTGACGCCGATGACCACCGCCCCGACGGCCCGCCCCCCGCCCG
Organism: Saccharothrix sabaoui; assembly: GCF_051756985.1. Classification (NCBI taxonomy): domain Bacteria; kingdom Bacillati; phylum Actinomycetota; class Actinomycetes; order Pseudonocardiales; family Pseudonocardiaceae; genus Saccharothrix; species Saccharothrix sabaoui. Next base: position 16,300 of record NZ_JBPKJK010000066.1, on the reverse strand, counting down.
GGTTCGCGAACTGCCCCCGCGGTCGATGAACTTCTGCGGTCGGGCTCCCGAACTCGAACAGCTCGACGACTTCCGCCGCGGTCCGCGGGCGGCTCGGGTCATCACCGTCGTCGGAGCGCCGGGCGTGGGCAAAACCGCGCTCGCGCTCCAGTGGGCGCACCGCGTGAGCCCTCTCTTCCCCGACGGCCAGCTCTTCGTCGACCTGCGCGGGTACTCCGTCGAGCAGGCGCTCACCCCCGCCGCGGCTCTCGCGCGGATGACGCGCGCCCTGGGTGTGGGCAACGGGGGAGCGCTCGACGACCTCGACGAGGCGAGCTCCGCCTACCGCTCGGCGCTCAACGACCGCCGCGTCCTGGTGCTGCTCGACAACGCGGACTCCGTCGAGCAGGTGAGGCCCCTGCTCCCCGGCGGCCCCGACACGCTCACGGTGGTCACCAGCCGCAACACCCTCCGGGGGCTGGTGGCGATCGACGACGCCAGGTCACTGGCCCTCGGACCGCTCGCGGACGCGGACGCGCACGAGCTGTTCGGTCGAATCCTGGGCGAGCGGCGGGCAGCCGCCGAACCGGCCGCCCTGGCCGAGCTGGTGCGCCTGTGCGGCGGGTTGCCGCTGGCCATCCGGGTCGCCGCGGTCGACCTGGTCAGCTGTTCCGGTGTGGGCACCGGCGCCTACCTCGACGGGTTGCGCAGTCGGGGGGCGCTGGAGTCGCTGGTGCTGGACGACGACGCGCGGTCGGAGGTGCGGCTCGCCCTGGACCTGTCGTTCCGCAAGCTCCCCGAGGCGTCGCAGGCGTTCTTCCGGGCACTGGGACAGCTGCCGGCGATGGGCTTCACGGCCGTGGCCGCGGCGGGCACCGCGGGTGTGGGGATCCGCGACGCGGAGCGCCACCTGGACCGGCTGGTGGCCGTGAACCTGCTGCGCCGTTCGAAGCGCGGGTTCTTCGCCCTCAACCGGATCGTGCGCGAGTACGCGCGGGGCGCGGGGAGCGCGGGTGGTCGAGCGCGGACCTGACCAGGTGCGCCCCGGCACGGGACCCGCACGGTCGAATGCGAAAACCCCCTCTTACACTCGGTTCGAACCGGTGGAAGGGGTGTCATGGGCGACGCTGACCAGGAGTGGACGCACGAGGTGGTCGTGCGGCGTCTCGCCGGCGAGATGTTCCGCGGCGCGGTGTGGGCGGCGCTCGGCACGGTGGCGGTCTGCGCGGTCGTCGCGACCGTCGTGGCCGGCGTCCCCGGGCTGGTCGCCGCGCTGATCGGCGGCGCCGTCGCGCTGCTGTCGTCCGTCGCGACGCTGGTGGTGATGCGCAAGACCGCCTCGCTGCCGGTGCAGTTCATCATGGTCGCCGCGCTCGGCGGCTTCCTCGGCAAGCTCATCGTGCTCATCGTGGTGATGGTGCTGCTGCGCCAGTTCCCCGTGCTGCACACCAACTCGCTGGCGCTGACCATGGCCGCGACCATCGTGGTGGCCACCTTCATGGAGGCGCGCGCGTCCAAGCGCAGCCGCAGCCAGATGGTCATCCCGACCCCCGGCAACACCTGATCTACCGGCTGGTACGGTGCGCGCAGGACGGGACACCCAGCTAGGCGGGGTGCCTCTCGCGGGCGCTTGCGGTCCGTAAGGTACGTTAAGTCCCGATCGTGACGATTCCCCCGGCGGAGTGAACGCCGGCCGGGAGAACCGGAAGGAACACAGTGACCATGACGGTGCTGGCCGCGGGCGATGAGTTCGTCGCTCCCGGCACGAAGGACTTCTTCCTCCCGCCGATCTTCGGCGAGGTCACCAAGCCCATGGTGCTGCTGGTGCTCTCGATCGTGATCATCGGCGCGTTCTTCATCGCCGCCACCCGCAACCTGAAGCTGGTCCCCGGCAAGTTCCAGTTCGCCGCCGAGTCGGCGTACGACATGGGGCGCAACTCGATCGCGCGCGAGCAGATCGGCGCCAAGGACTTCCTGCCCTTCGTGCCGCTGATCCTCACCGTCTTCAGCTTCATCCTGGTGAACAACCTGTTCGGGATCATCCCCTTCATCCAGTTCCCCACGATGTCGCACATCGGGTTCCCGCTCGCGGTCTCGCTGCTGGTGATCTACCCGGTCTACCACTTCGTCGGGTTCAAGCGCCACGGGTTCGTGGGCTACTTGAAGCACCAGACCATGCCGCCCGGCGCGCCGTGGTTCGTGCTCATCCTGCTGATCCCGATCGAGTTCTTCCAGAAGTTCATCCTGAACCCGCTCACGCTCGCCATCCGAGTCTTCGCGGCGATGTTCGCGGGTCACCTGCTCCTGATGGTGTTCACCTTGGCGGGTGAGTACCTCCTCTTCGCCGGCGGCGTCACCGTGGTGGTCGCGCCGATCGCCTTCGCCTTCGCCATCGCGCTGACGTTCCTGGAGGCGCTGATCATGTGCCTCCAGGCGTACATCTTCGCGCTGCTGTCCGCCAACTACATCGGCGCGGCGCTGGCCGAAGAGCACTGAGAAAACCACTCAAAGCCTCCGATCCGCGAGTCCCTCGCGGACCGAAGTGAAAGGGAACAGCACAAGTGAGCGCTATCGTTCTTGCTCAGGAAGCCGCCACCGGTGTCACCAACGCGGGTCTCGCGGCGATCGGCTACGGCCTCGCGGCGATCGGCCCCGGCATCGGCGTGGGTCTGATCTTCTCCTCGGTCATCAGCGGCACCGCCCGTCAGCCCGAGGCCCGTGGCGTGCTGCTCGGCCTGGCCTGGACCACGTTCGCCATCGTCGAGGTCCTCGCCCTGCTCGGCTTCGTCGTCTACTTCCTCGCCATCGCCTGATCCCCGGATCAGCCGCAAGTAGGAGAGGTCCTTGATGAATACCCTCATCCTGGCTGCGGAAGGCGAGACCATCAACCCGGTCCTTCCGCACACGTCCGAGATCGTCCTGGGTCTCGTCGCGTTCTTGATCCTGCTCTTCATCATCAAGAAGTTCGTGTCGCCGCGCTTCGAGACGCTGTACGCGGAGCGCGCCGCCAAGATCGAGGGTGGCATCGAGAAGGCGGAGCAGGCGCAGGCCGAGGCCCAGAAGCTGCTCAACGACTACAAGGCGCAGCTGGCCGAAGCGCGTGCGGAGGCCGCCCGCATCCGGGACGACGCCCGCATCGAGGGCGAGCAGATCATCACCGAACTGCGCACCAAGGCGCAGGAGGAGTCCGCGCGGATCGTCGCGCAGGGGCAGACCCAGCTGGAGACGCAGCGCGCGCAGATCGTCGCGGAGCTGCGCGGCGAGCTGGGCCGGCTGGCCATCGACCTGGCGGACCGGGTCGTCGGCGAGTCGCTGGAGGACGAGGTGCGCCGTCGGGGCACCGTCGACCGCTTCCTCTCCGAGCTCGACGGCACGTCGGCTCCGGCCGCCGCCAAGTGAGGGAACGCCGATGACTCTGCACGCCGCAAGCCGTGACGCCCTGGCCGCCGCCGAGCTGCGGTTGCTGGAGGTCGTCGACGGCACGAAGGACAGCACGGCCCTCGGCACGCTCGGTGACGAGCTGTTCGCGGTCGTCGGCCTGCTGTCCGGCCGGCCCGCGCTCCGGCGCGCGCTGGCCGACAACTCCACCGAGCCCGCGGGCCGGGAGCAGCTGCTCCGCGGCCTGCTGGACGGCAAGGTCGGTGACCAGGCACTCCAGGTGCTGGGCACGGTCGTCACCACGCGCTGGTCGACGCCCCGCGAACTGGTCGACGGTGTCGAGTCGCTGGCCCGCACCACGCTGCTGGTGCGGGCGGAGCGGGACGGCGAGCTCGACGCGGTGGAGGACGAGCTGTTCCGGCTCGGCCGCATCATCGCGGGCAACCACCAGCTCGAGCTGGCGCTGTCCGACCCGTCCGCGTCGTCCGCCGGCAAGGTGGCCCTGATCGACTCGCTCGTCGCGGGCAAGGTCGACGGGACCACGAAGACCCTGGTCGACCAGCTCGTGCGCACGCCGCGCGGCCAGGGCGTCGTCAACGGCCTGGCCGAACTCGCGTCGCTCGCGGCCAAGCGCCGGGAACGTTCCGTCGCCCACGTCCGTTCCGCTGTCGAACTGGACGCGGCGCAGCAGGACCGCCTCGAAGCCACGCTGACCCGCATCTACTCCAGGCCGATCGCACTGCACGTGGAGGTGGACCCCACGCTGCGCGGCGGTCTGCTGATCAAGATCGGCGACGAAGTCATCGACGGAAGCGTGGCCGGTCGGCTGGCGGCACTGCGCCGCGAACTCGCCGGCTGACCAACCGGAACCGCGGCCCACAAGCCCCTTTCCCAGAACGAAGTGAGAGCAGGAACGACATGGCGGAGCTGACGATCTCGTCGGACGAGATCCGCAGTGCGATCGAGAAGTACGTCTCGACCTACTCCCCGGAGGTCACCCGGGAAGAGGTCGGCGTCGTCGCGGAGACCTACGACGGCATCGCCATCGTCGAAGGTCTGCCCGGCACCATGACCAACGAGCTGCTGGAGTTCCCCGGCGGCGTGCTCGGTGTGGCCCTGAGCCTGGAAGTGCGCACGATCGGCGCGGTCATCCTCGGCGACTTCGACAAGATCGAAGAGGGCCAGGAGGTCAAGCGGACCGGCCAGGTGCTCTCCGTGCCCGTGGGCGACGGCTTCCTGGGCCGCGTGGTGAACCCGCTCGGCCAGCCGATCGACGGCCTCGGCGACATCGTGGCCGACGACAACCGCGCCCTGGAGCTCCAGGCCGCGTCCGTGCTGCAGCGGCAGCCGGTGGGCGAGCCGATGCAGACCGGCATCAAGGCCATCGACTCGATGACCCCCATCGGCCGCGGCCAGCGCCAGCTGATCATCGGCGACCGCAAGACCGGCAAGACCGCGGTCTGCATCGACACGATCATCAACCAGAAGAAGGCCTGGGACTCGGGCGACCCGACGCAGCAGGTCCGCTGCGTGTACGTCGCCGTCGGCCAGAAGGGCTCCACCATCGCGGGCGTCAAGGCCGCGCTGGAGGAGGCGGGCGCGCTGGAGTACACCACCATCGTCGCCGCCCCCGCGTCCGACTCGGCCGGCTTCAAGTGGCTCGCGCCCTACACCGGCTCGGCCATCGGCCAGCACTGGATGTACCAGGGCAAGCACGTCCTGATCATCTTCGACGACCTGACCAAGCAGGCGGAGGCGTACCGCGCCATCTCGCTGCTGCTGCGCCGCCCGCCGGGCCGCGAGGCGTACCCGGGCGACGTCTTCTACTTGCACTCGCGCCTGCTGGAGCGCTGCGCGAAGCTGTCCGACGACATGGGCGGCGGCTCGATGACCGGTCTGCCGATCATCGAGACCAAGGCCAACGACGTGTCGGCGTACATCCCGACCAACGTCATCTCCATCACCGACGGCCAGTGCTTCCTGGAGTCGGACCTGTTCAACGCCGGTGTGCGCCCGGCCGTCAACGTGGGCATCTCGGTGTCCCGCGTCGGTGGCGCCGCGCAGACCAAGGCGATGAAGACGGTGTCCGGCTCGCTGCGCCTCGACCTGTCGCAGTTCCGCGAGCTGGAGGCGTTCTCCGCCTTCGCCTCGGACCTCGACGCCGCCTCGCGCGCCCAGCTGGACCGCGGCGCCCGCCTGGTCGAGCTGCTCAAGCAGGGCCAGTACTCGCCGGTGCCGATGGAGGAGCAGGTCGTCTCCATCTACCTCGGCACCAAGGGGCACCTCGACTCGATCCCGGTGGGCGACGTCCGCCGCTTCGAGGCCGAGTTCCTGGACCACCTGCGGCGTTCCCACGAGGCCGTGCTGTCCGACATCCGCGAGTCCAAGAAGCTGTCGGACGACGCGGAGCGGGGCATCGTGGACGCCGTCAACTCCTTCAAGCAGCAGTTCACCGCTTCGAACGGCACGTCGGTCGTCGACGTCCCCGCCGACGCGATGGACGCCGACAAGGTCGGGCAGGAGTCGGTGAAGGTCAACCGACCGGCTCCGACCGAGAAGTGACGTAGGCATGGCGGCACAGATCCGAGAGCTGCGCCAGAGGATCAGGTCGGTCAACTCGACCAAGAAGATCACGAAGGCGTACGAGCTCATCGCCACGTCCCGTCTCGCCAAGGCGCAGACCAGGGTCGCGGCGTCGAAGCCCTACGCGGAGGAGATCACCAGCGTCCTCTCCCGCCTGGCGACGGCATCCGCGAACCTCGACCACCCGCTGCTCACCGAGCGCAAGGCGCCCAAGCGCGCCGGCGTGCTCGTCGTGACCAGCGACAAGGGCATGTGCGGCGGCTACAACGCCAACGTGCTGAAGGCGGCCGAGGAGCTGTTCTCGCTCCTGCGGTCCGAGGGCAAGGAGCCCGTGCTCTACGTCGTCGGTCGCAAGGGCGCGGGCTACTACCGGTTCCGCCGGCGCGAGATCGCGGGCGAGTGGACCGGCTTCTCCCAGCTCCCGCACTACGTCAACGCGAGCGAGGCCGGTGACGCGCTGGTGCAGGCGTTCACCGCGGGCGCCGACGACGACGGGGACAAGCCCGGTGCCGACGGCGTTCTCGGGGTGGACGAGCTGCACGTCGTCTACACCGAGTTCGAGTCGATGCTGAGCCAGACGCCGGTCGCCAAGAGGATCGCGCCGATGGTCGTGGACTACGACCCGGAGGCGCCGAAGCTCCAGTCGGTGTACTCGTTCGAGCCGAGCGCCGAGGCGCTGCTGGGTTCGCTGCTGCCGAAGTACGTCAAGACGCGCCTGTTCTCGGCGCTGCTGGACGCGGCGGCCTCGGAGTCGGCGGCCCGCCGGACCGCGATGAAGGCGGCGACGGACAACGCCACCGAGCTGGTCCGCAACCTCAGCCGCCAGGCGAACGCGGCCCGCCAGGCCCAGATCACCCAGGAGATCAGCGAGATCGTCGGTGGCGCCTCCGCGCTTACCGGGGGCGCAGGAAGTGATGAGTGACATGAGTGCTACTGCCACCACCACCCGCACCGGCCGTGTGGTCCGGGTGATCGGTGCCGTCGTCGACGTGGAGTTCCCGCGTGGCGCGGTGCCGGAGCTGTTCAACGCCCTGCACGTGGAGATCACCTACGAAGCGGTGGCCAAGACGCTGACCCTGGAGGTCGCCCAGCACCTGGGCGACAACCTGGTCCGCACCATCTCGATGCAGCCGACGGACGGCCTGGTCCGCGGCGCGACCGTGACCGACACCGGCGCCGCCATCAGCGTGCCCGTCGGCGACGTCGTCAAGGGCCACGTGTTCAACGCGCTGGGCGACTGCCTCGACGAGCCCGGCCTCGGCCGCGACGGCGAGCAGTGGGGCATCCACCGCAAGGCGCCGTCGTTCGACCAGCTCGAGGGCAAGACCGAGATCCTGGAAACGGGCATCAAGGTCATCGACCTGCTGACCCCGTACGTCAAGGGCGGCAAGATCGGCCTGTTCGGCGGTGCGGGCGTGGGCAAGACGGTGCTCATCCAGGAGATGATCACCCGTATCGCCCGCGAGTTCTCCGGCACGTCGGTGTTCGCCGGCGTCGGCGAGCGCACCCGTGAGGGCACCGACCTCCTCCTCGAGATGGAGGAGATGGGTGTGCTCAACGACACCGCCCTGGTGTTCGGGCAGATGGACGAGCCGCCCGGCACCCGCATGCGCGTCGCCCTGTCCGCCCTGACCATGGCGGAGTACTTCCGCGACGTGCAGGGCCAGGACGTGCTGCTGTTCATCGACAACATCTTCCGCTTCACCCAGGCGGGCTCGGAGGTGTCGACCCTGCTGGGCCGCATGCCGTCCGCCGTGGGCTACCAGCCGACGCTGGCGGACGAGATGGGTGAGCTCCAGGAGCGGATCACCTCGACCCGAGGCAAGTCGATCACCTCGCTGCAGGCGATCTACGTGCCCGCGGACGACTACACCGACCCGGCGCCCGCCACCACCTTCGCCCACCTGGACGCGACGACGGAACTCTCCCGTCCGATCTCCCAGAAGGGCATCTACCCGGCGGTGGACCCGCTGTCCTCGTCCTCCCGGATCCTGGAGCCGACCATCGTCGGCGAGGAGCACTACCGGGTGGCGCAGGAGGTCAAGCGCATCCTCCAGAAGTACAAGGAACTCCAGGACATCATCGCCATCCTCGGCATGGACGAGCTGTCCGAAGAGGACAAGGTCCTCGTCGGCCGCGCCCGTCGCCTGGAGCGCTTCCTCGGCCAGAACTTCATCGTGGCCGAGAAGTTCACCGGTCAGCCGGGTTCGTTCGTGCCGATCAAGGACACGATCGAGGCGTTCGACCGCGTCTGCAAGGGCGAGTTCGACCACTACCCGGAGCAGGCGTTCTTCTCCTGCGGCGGGCTCGACGACGTCGAGGCCAACGCCAAGAAGCTCGCCGGCAACTGAGCCGGGTCGTCACGGAGGGCCGTTCCCGTTCGCGGGGGCGGCCCTCCGGCGTTCCCGCCCCCGGCCGTCCGGGGTCGGGTGCCCCCAGGCCGGTGGGGTGTCCCCAGGCCGGTCGGGTGCCCTCAGGCCGCCCAGCCCAGCGCCCGCGAGACCGCGAGCCCGCACGTGCGCACCGCGGGCACCACGGTGTCGCGCCGCGTGCCCGTGGGCACCACCACGGACACCGAGGCCACCACCTCGCCGGTCGCGTCCCGCACCGGCGCCGCCACCGAGTACGTGATCAGCTCGATCTGGCGGTCGCTGATCGCGTAGCCGTCCCGCCGCACCCGCGCCAGCACCTCCCGCAGCCGCGCCGCCGACGTGATCGTCCTCGGGGTGAACCGGCGCAGCGGCCGGGCCAGCACGGCCTCCTGGACGTCCGCGGGGGCGTTCGCCAGCAGCACGAGTCCGACGCCCGTGCAGTGCAGCGGCATCCGGCTGCCCACCCGGGTCACCACGTTGACCGCGTCGCGCGCCGAGATGCGCTCCACGTACACGACCTCCGCGCCGTCGCGCACGGCGAGCTGCACGTTGTGCCGCGTCACCTCGTAGAGGTCCTCCAGGAACGGCACGGCGCCGTCCCGCAGGTCGAGGCTGCCCGGCGACAGGGCGCCCAGCTCCAGCAGCCTGAGCCCCACCGAGTAGCGGCCGTCCGCACCCCGCTCCAGGGCCCTGAGGTCCACCAGGGACGCCACGAGGCGGTGCGTGGTGCTCAGGGGCAGCCCGGAGTGGCGGCTCAGCTCCGACAGGGTCGCCGAGGGCCGGTCCACGGTGAACACCGACAGCAGCGAGAACGCCCGGTCCAGCAGCGACTTCGGGGTCGTCACGGCCACCAGTCTTCCACTGACCGGAAGGGTGGGTGCCCACCGCGGGTGCGCGACCGCCACCGCCGGGGCGCCCGCCACCAGGGTGGTACCGCACGTAGAGCGCGGCAGGGGGTGGCTGGTGCGGCGCACCCCGGTGGCCACCGTTTAGACTGCACTGGACTCCAGTCGACGAGGGAGATGCGCGTGGCCGAGATGACCGTCCAGTTGGTCGCCGTGGAACGCCGCCTGTGGTCCGGGACCGCCACCTCGGTGGTCGCGCAGACCCTTGATGGCGAGATCGGCATCCTGCCCGGCCACGAGCCGGTGCTCGGCCAGCTCGTCGAGGGCGGCGTGGTCCGCGTCCGGACGACCGAGGGCGAGGTCGTCACCGCCGCCGTGCACGGGGGTTTCCTCTCCGTCACCGGCGAGGGCGTCAGCATCCTCGCCGAGAACGCCGAGCTGGCGGACGAGATCGACGTCGAGCGGGCCCGGTCGAACGCCGGGAGCTCCGACGAGGCCGAACGAGCACGCGCGGCCGCACGGCTCCGCGCCGCCGGGCACACGGCCTGACGCGGACGAGCGGACAACGCCGTGGGGATCGCCGAAGTCGTCGGGGTGGTCCTGTTCGTCGCGGTCGTGGTCCTCGCGTACTCCGCGTGGCGCCGCGTCCGCCTGCTGCGCGCCGGGGGCGTGCACGTGGCGCTGAGGTCGCGCCTGGAGGAGACCGGCCGCGGCTGGCACCTGGGCGTGGGCCACTACCGGGGTGACGAGTTCGTCTGGTACCGGGTGCTGAGCCTGAGCCCGGGGCCGGACGTGATCATCTCGCGGGACGGGTTCGAGATCGACGACCGGCGCGAGCCGTCCCCGCCCGAGGCGTACGCGATGCCGGCCGGGGCCGTGGTGCTCCGCTGCCGCGGCGCCAAGGGCGAGGTCGAGATCGCGATGGGCCCGGACGCCTTGACGGGTTTCCTGTCGTGGCTGGAGTCGGCCCCCCCGGGCCGCTCCATCCCCTGGGCCTCCTGACCCCGGCCACCTGGTTCCCCCCGGCCGACCGGGGTCCGCCGACCGTGTCCGTTGACCGGGGTCAGCCGACCGGGGTCAGCGCTCCCGACCGCCACCCGGCTGCCACAGCACGTCGCCGTCGGGGTTGGCCACCCGCGCCAGGATGAACAGCAGGTCGGACAGGCGGTTGAGGTACTTGGCCGTCAGCGGGTTCGTGGTGTCCGCCTCGGCCTCGACCAGCCCCCACGTGGACCGCTCGGCCCGCCGCGCGATCGTGCGGGCCTGGTGCAGCAGCGCGGCCCCCGGCGTGCCGCCGTTGAGGATGAACGACGTCAGCTTCCCCAACCGCGCGTTGAACTCGTCGCACCACGACTCCAGCCGGTCGACGTACGGCTGGGTGACCCGCAGCGGCGGGTGCTCGGGGTTCTCCACGATCGGCGTGCACAGGTCCGCGCCCACGTCGAACAGGTCGTTCTGCACCTGCCGGACCACGGCGGCGACGTCGTCGGCCAGGCCGCCCAGCGCGAGGGCGACGCCCAGCGACGCGTTCGTCTCGTCCACGTCCGCGTAGGCGGAGATGCGCGGCGAGGTCTTGGGGACGCGCGAGAAGTCGCCCAGCCCCGTCGTCCCGTCGTCGCCTACCCGGGTGTAGATCTTCGTCAGGTGCACGGCCATGCCACGCACTCTAGACAGAGCACCGCGCACGGACACGATTCAGCGCGTACGTAGGATTGCGGCACAACGAGCGAGGAGTTCCCCACGTGAGTGAGCACTTCCGTGTTCAGGGCGGTGCGCGGCTGGTCGGCGAGGTCGACGTCGTCGGCGCGAAGAACAGCGTGCTCAAGCTGATGGCAGCGGCCCTCCTCGCGGAGGGCACGACCACGATCACCAACTGCCCGGAGATCCTGGACGTGCCGCTGATGGCGGACGTGCTGCGCAGCCTCGGCTGCGAGGTGACCCTCGACGGCGGGGTCGTCACCATCACGACGCCGGCGGAGCTGAACCACCGCGCCGACTCCGAGGCGATGGGCAAGCTGCGCGCCTCGGTCTGCGTCCTCGGCCCGCTGGTGGGCCGCTGCCGGCGCGCCGTCGTGGCGCTGCCCGGCGGTGACGCGATCGGCTCCCGCCCGCTGGACATGCACCAGAACGGCCTGCGCAAGCTCGGCGCGCACAGCGAGATCGAGCACGGCTGCCTGGTCGCCGAGGCCGAGGGCCTGCACGGCGCGCAGATCTGGCTCGACTTCCCGAGCGTCGGCGCCACGGAGAACATCCTGATGGCCGCCGTCCTCGCCAACGGCACCACGGTGATCGACAACGCCGCCCGCGAGCCGGAGATCGTCGACATCTGCGTGATGCTCCAGGAGATGGGCGCCCGGATCGAGGGCGCGGGCACGTCCACCCTCACCGTGCACGGCGTGGAGTCCCTGGAGCCGACCGAGCACCGCGTCATCGGCGACCGCATCGTCGGCGCCACGTGGGCGTTCGCCGCCGTCATGACCCGGGGCGACATCACCGTGCGCGGCGTGGACCCGCACCACCTCGACCTGGTCCTGGAGAAGCTGCGGATGGCCGGTGCGGAGGTGACCACGCACGACGACGGCTTCCGCGTGGTCCAGCACGACCGGCCCCGGTCGGTGGACTTCGTGACGCTGCCCTACCCGGGCTTCGCGACCGACCTCCAGCCGTTCGCCATCGCCCTCTCCAGCGTCTCCGAGGGCACGTCGATGATCACCGAGAACCTGTTCGAGGCGCGCTTCCGGTTCATCGAGGAGATGATCCGCCTGTCCGCCGACGCCCGCACCGACGGCCACCACGCGGTCGTCCGGGGTGTGGAGAGGCTCTCCAGCGCGCCGGTGTGGGCCTCGGACATCCGCGCGGGCGCGGGCCTGGTTCTGGCCGGCCTGTGCGCGGAAGGCGTGACCGAGGTCTACGAGATCTTCCACATCGAGCGCGGCTACCCGGGCTTCGTGGAGAACCTGCGCAAGCTGGGCGCGACCGTGGACCGGGTCAGCGCCTAGCGGTCGGCGCCGGCGGTCGGCGCGCCGGCGGTTCGGGCCCGGCGGCCCCGGTCTCACCGCAGCAGCAGCTTGGCGTCCGGCACGTCGGCGGGGAACACCAGCAGCAGGTGGGCCCCGCCGCGCCGCACCACGGTCACCTTGATCCCGGCCTGGCGCAGGCGCCGGGCGAGCACGTCGGCGGCCTCCGGCGTGGGCGTCACCGCCACCTGCCGCAGCAGCCCGAAATCGCTCCCGGTGTGGTCGGGCACGCCCCTCCGGTCGTTGCCGAAGGCCCAGTAGAGGACGAGCCCGAGCAGGCTGAAGACGAGCACCAGCAGCAGGAACGGCGTGAGCGCGGTCACGCCGACCATCGTCCCCCGGGCACGATTCAGTGAGCAACGGCACCCCGCGCGTGAGTTACCCGTCAGTACGCTACGGGCAACCCGAGACCGCGGGGAACGACGCCGTTCGAGGAGGCTGCCGTGCCGTACCCGGCCGATCGTGAGCGGGACCGCCCGTGGGTGATGCGGACCTACGCGGGCCACTCCAGCGCCGCCGCCTCCAACGCGCTCTACCGCCGCAACCTGGCCAAGGGGCAGACCGGCCTGTCGGTGGCCTTCGACCTGCCGACGCAGACCGGCTACGACCCGGACGACGAGCTGGCCCGGGGCGAGGTCGGCAAGGTCGGCGTGCCGATCAGCCACATCGGCGACATGCGGCAGCTGTTCGACGGCATCCCGCTCGGCGAGGCCAACACCTCGATGACGATCAACGCGACCGCCATGTGGCTGCTCGCGCTCTACGCCTCCGTCGCGGAGGAGGAGGGCGCCGACCCGGCGACCCTCGCGGGCACCACGCAGAACGACATCATCAAGGAGTACCTGTCCCGCGGCACGTACGTGTTCCCGCCCGGCCCGAGCCTGCGCCTGACCACCGACGTGGTCGCGTGGACCGTGGCGAACGTGCCGAGGTGGAACCCGATCAACATCTGCTCGTACCACCTCCAGGAGGTCGGTGCGACCCCGGCGCAGGAGATCGCCTACGCGCTCTCCACCGCCATCGCCGTCCTGGACTCGGTCTTCGACTCCGGCCAGGTGCCGGAGGAGCGGCGCGGCGAGGTCGTCGCGCGCATCTCGTTCTTCGTGAACGCGGGCGTCCGCTTCATCGAGGAGATGTGCAAGATGCGGGCGTTCGTCCGGCTGTGGGACGAGATCACCCGGGACCGGTACGGCATCGAGGACCCCAAGCACCGCCGCTTCCGCTACGGCGTGCAGGTGAACTCCCTCGGCCTCACCGAGGCGCAGCCGGAGAACAACGTGCAGCGGATCGTGCTGGAGATGCTGGCCGTCTCGCTGTCCCGCGACGCCCGCGCCCGCGCGATCCAGCTGCCCGCGTGGAACGAGGCCCTCGGCCTGCCCCGGCCCTGGGACCAGCAGTGGGCGCTGCGCATGCAGCAGGTCCTCGCGTACGAGACCGACCTGCTGGAGTACGAGGACGTCTTCGACGGTTCGCGCGTCGTCGAGGCCAAGGTCGCCGAGATCGTCGAGGCCGCCCGCGCCGAGATCGACCGCGTGCAGGCGATGGGCGGCGCGGTCGCGGCCGTCGAGTCCGGCTACATGAAGTCCGCGCTGGTCTCCTCGCTGGCCGAGCGCCGCCGCCGCGTCGAGTCCGGTGAGGACGTCGTGGTGGGCGTGAACAAGTTCGCCACCACCGAGCCGTCCCCCCTCCAGGCCGAGGGCGCGAACGCGATCGAGCAGATCGACCCGGTCGTAGAGCGGCAGGCCGTCGAGGCGGTCCGGGCCTGGCGGGCCGGCCGCGACGACGCCCTGGTGAAGTCCACCCTGGACGACCTCCGCGCCACCGCGAAGACCGACGCGAACCTCGTCGGGGCCACGATCGCGTGCGCCAAGGCCGGGGTCACCACCGGCGAGTGGGCGTCCGCGCTGCGCGAGGTGTTCGGCGAGTACCGCGCGCCCACGGGCGTGTCCGCCGCCTCCGCGTCCGCCTCCGGCGAGGCGGGCGCGGAGATCGCCCGCGTGCGCGACCGCGTCCGGGCCACCGGCGAGGAGCTGGGCGAGCGGCTGCGCATCCTGGTCGGCAAGCCCGGTCTCGACGGGCACTCCAACGGCGCCGAGCAGGTCGCCGTGCGCGCCCGCGACGTCGGCTTCGAGGTCGTCTACCAGGGCATCCGGCTCACCCCGGCGCAGATCGTGGCCGCCGCCGTGCAGGAGGACGTGCACGTGGTGGGCCTGTCGGTGCTGTCCGGCTCGCACCTGGAGGTCGTGCCCGCCGTGGTCGACGGCCTGCGCGCCGCGGGCGCGGGCGACGTGCCGGTCGTCGTCGGCGGCATCGTGCCGCCCGACGACGCCGCGAAGCTCCGCGACCGCGGCGTGGCGCGCGTGTTCACGCCCAAGGACTACGAGCTGACGGGGATCATGGACGAGATCGTCACCGTCGTCCGAGAGGTCAACGGGCTCTAGAGCCCGGCCAGCACCTCGTCGGTGGTCACGATCTCCGCGAACCCGCCCCCGCTCAGGTTCGCGGCGGTCGCGCGGGACAGCTCCTCGGCGCTCAGGCCCCCCAGGTCGAACGTGAACGTGGCGTCCAGCGCCACCCGGACCCGGTAGCCGAGGTTGCCGCCGACCCGGGCCGTCGTCTCGACGCACATGTTCGTCTGGATGCCCACGAGCACGAGGTCCGTGACGCCGCGCCCGCGCAGCCACGCGTGCAGGTCCACCTCGCCGTGGAACGCGGAGTTCACGGTCTTGGCGAACACCAGGTCGGGCACGGCGCCGTCCAGCTCGGGCTTGAACCGGTTGCCGTCCCGGCCGGGCCGCAGCGGGGAGCCGGCCTCGGTCGAGTCGTGCCGCACCAGCACCAGCGGGCCGGTCCAGGCGGCCAGGAGCCGGGCGGTGTTGGCCTCGGCCGCGGGGTTGTCGCGCTTGCCCCAGACGGGGTCGTCGAAGCCGCGTTGCACGTCGATCACCACGAGGGCGCTGGTCGTCATGGCACCGAGACTGCCGCCCGGCCGCCCGCCGACGTGAGTGGCGGAACCGGCGCGCCGGGGTACTTTCCTGCCATGCGCGTGGTCGGTGTCCTCCTGCTGCCGGGCAGCCGGTCCTTCGACGTCGCCGTGGCCGGCGAGGTGTGGGGCGTGGACCGCTCGGACACCGGGATCGGGCCGTTCGAGCTGAGGCTGTGCGCGCCCGGCCGGGCCGCCACGCCCCTGTCGCCGCTCGGCGCCCTGCCCGCGACGCACGGCCTGTCCGGCCTGGCCGGCTGCGACCTCGTCGTCGTGCCCGGCCGCGCCGACTCGTCCGCCCCGGTCCCGCCGGCGGCCGTCCGCGCGCTCCGGTCGTTCGGCGGCGCGGTCGCCGCGCTGTGCTCCGGCGCGTTCACGCTCGCCGCGGCGGGGCTGCTGGACGGCCGTGCGGCGACCACCCACTGGCGGCTGCTGGACGACCTGGCCCGGGCCGCGCCCCGCGCCCGCGTGCTGCGGGACGTGCTCTACACCGAGGACGGCGTGTTCACGTCGGCGGGCGTCGTCGGCGGCCTCGACCTGTGCCTGCACCTCGTGCGCCGCGCGCACGGCGCGGACGTCGCCGCCGGCCTGGCCCGCCGCCTCGTCATGCCGCCGAGCCGGGAGGGCGGCCAGCGCCAGTACGTCGAGCCGCCGCTGCCCGCCCGGCCCTCCCGCGCCGGCGTCGCGGCCACCGTCGACTGGGCGGTGGACCGCCTGGCCACCCCGGTCGGCGTGGCCGACCTGGCCGCGCACGCGGGCATGAGCGAGCGCACCTTCCACCGCGCGTTCCTCGCCGCCACCGGCAGCACACCGGGCCGCTGGCTCCAGGTGCAGCGCGTCCGGCTGGCGCGGCGCCTGCTGGAGACCACCGACCTGACCGTGCAGCGGGTGGCCGAGCGCTCCGGCCTGGGCACGCCGGCCAACCTGCGCCGCCGCCTGCGTGGCGAGCTGGGCGTCACCCCGGACGCCTACCGCCGCACGTTCCGCGTCCGCCCCGCGTCGTGACCTTGCTGCGGTGACCGTGCAGGGGCGTGACCGTGCAGGGTCGTGACCGGACACGGGTTGCTCGGCCGGATACGGTCGCAGCATGGCCGAGTACCAGCACGTCCGCGTCGAGCGCACGGGTGACGTCGTGCGCATCAC